>CAYJOA010000009.1:0-50550 GCA_964371495.1 uncultured Rubrivivax sp. | reverse complement strand
TCGAGGTCGGTCTCGGCGCCGTCGTCGGTGACGAAGACCTCGCCGTGCTGGAACGGGCTCATGGTGCCCGGATCGACGTTGAGGTAGGGATCCAGCTTGATGAGGGTGACCTTGAGGCCGCGCGATTCGAGGATCGCAGCCAGCGAGGCCGCCGCGATGCCCTTGCCGAGGGAGGACACCACACCGCCGGTGACGAAGATGAACTTGGTCATTGCGTGCAGCACCCGTTGCTGACGAGTGCCGTGGTGGAAATCGCAAGTATATCGGTGGGGGTGTGGCGCAGCTGCCGCGGCGGGCGCTGGACCACCGGGTGGCGGCGTGGCGGCGAGCCGCTGCGCTACCATCGCCGCTGCTTGCACCAGGTGCCTGCCTCCCGGATCGAGGGCGGCGGGTTCAACGGGAAGCCGGTGAGCGGCGGTGAAGAACTGCTGCGATTCCGGCGCTGCCCCCGCAACGGTCAGCGAGGAGCGAGCCGCACGACAGCCACTGGGCCCCTGAAGCCCGGGAAGGCGCGGCCCGCCTCCGGTGCGTCTTCACCGACACGCCGGCACTCGCGAGCCCGGATACCGGCCTTGTGCAATGGGAGCCGGCGTTGCGGTGGGCGATGCATGTGCAGTGGCGTGGCCGGTGGGCTGCGCCGCGGCGCGTGCGTCCTTCCAGCCAGCCGCCGGCGTTTGCAGCGCTGAGCCGCACGGGGCGTGCGGCTGGGGGTCACTCGTGTTCCGTTTCCACTTTCGCCGCGCCCACGTCGCGGCTGGCTTGCTTTCGATTTCCTGGTCCGCGCTGGTCGCCGCGCAGGCCACACCTGCCGTCGTCGTCACCGGCACGCGCGAGCCGCTGGCGCCCGAGCGGCTGGCCGCCGACGTGGTGGTCATCGGCGCCGACACCATCGGCCGCAGCAGCGCCGACTCGCTGGCCGACCTGCTGCGCCGCGAAGCCGGCGTGCAGCTCTCGCGCAGTGGCGGCCCCGGCCAGAGCACCGGCCTGCTGCTGCGCGGCACGGCGTCGCGGCAATCGGTGGTGCTGGTCGACGGCGTTCGCGTCGGCTCGGCGACGCTGGGTTACGCGGCCCTGGAGGCGCTGGGGCTGGCCGATGTCGAGCGCGTCGAGGTGCTGCGCGGCCCCGGCTCCAGCCTGTACGGCGCCGACGCCGTGGGCGGTGTCGTCAACGTCATCACGCGCCGCGGCACCCCCGGTCTGCACCTCGCAGCTCGCCTGGCGGCGGGCGGCTACGGCAGCCGCGAAGCCTCGGCCTCGGTGCTGGGCGGTGCAGGAGCCTGGGACGTCGCCGCCACGCTGGCGGGTGAACGCAGCGACGGTGTCTCGGCCGTGCGCCCGGGCGACCAATTCGGCAACTACAACCCCGACCGTGACGGCCATTCGCGCGACGCAGCACAGCTGCGACTGGGCTTCAAGCCGGCGACCGGCCAACACATCGGTCTGTCCGTGCTGCGCACTGCGCTCGACACGCAGTACGACGGTGCCGAATACACACCGCCGACCTTTGCGCCCAATGCCGCGCCAGACTTCCGCACCCGGCTTGACACCACGGTCGCGGCATTGGACTGGCGCGGCACGCTCGCTGCAGGCATGCAGGGCAGCGCGCGTGCCTCGCGCAGCGTCGACGACGCGAACAACGGCGGCACGCTGATCGACCACTACCGCACGACCCGGCAGCAACTCGGCGCGCAGCTGGCCTGGCAGACCGGTGCGCCGGGGCAGCTGGTGGCAGCACTGGAGCACAACGAGGACCACGCGACGTCGACCAGCTACATCACGCAAGCGCGCAGGCGCAACGCCGCGGCCGTGCTGGAGCTCACCGGCACGGCCACGGCGTGGTCGTGGCAGGGCGACCTGCGGCGCGACGACAACTCCGACTTCGGCGCCGTCACCACCGGCCGCCTGGGCGGTGCCTACACGGTGCGGCCCGGCCTGCGCCTGCGCGCGCTGGCCGGCACCAGCTTTGCCGCGCCGAGCTTCAACGACCTCTATTTCCCCGGCTACGGCGTGGCCGGGCTGCAGCCCGAGCGCGGCCAGAGCATCGAGTTCGGCTTGGACTGGCGTACTGCAGATGGCCACGCGTCGTTCACCGCCTACCGCAACCGCGTGCGTGACCTCATCGGCTACGAAAGCGACCGCAGCCGCTGCCCGCCGAACCCGGCCTACGACTTCGGCTGCGCGGCCAACGTCGCCCGGGCGCGCCTGCAAGGCGCCACGCTGGCAGCGAAGCAGCGCATGGGTGCGCTGGCGCTGCGTGTCCAGCTCGACTTCCTGCTGGCCCGGGACCAGGACAGCGGCGCGCGCCTGCCGCGCCGCGCCGCGCACCAGGCCAGCCTGGGCGCGGACTGGACGACTGGTGACTGGACGCTCGGCGCTGCCGTGCTGAACGTGGGTGCGCGCCCCGACAGCGGCAAGGTGCTGGCTGCCGAGACGACGCTGGACCTGACTGCAGCCTGGCGCCTGGCGCCGGCGTGGGCGCTGCAGGCCAGGCTGATCAACGCCACCGACCGTGACCTCGAACCCGCGCGCGACTACCAGGGCCTGGGCCGCCAGGCCTGGCTGGTGCTGCGCTACGAGTCGATGTGAACGCAGCCCGGATCATGAAACGCCGGCTGGCCACGCTCTTCGCCGGGCTCCTCCTCGGCGTTGTCGTCGGCGCGGCTGCAGTGGCCGAGGCTGCGGTGCAGGTCACCGACGACCGCGGCCACACGCTGGCGCTGCCGCGGCCGCCGCAGCGCATCGTGTCGCTGCTGCCGTCGCTGACCGAAACGGTGTGCGAACTGCAGGCCTGCGGCCGACTGGTCGGCACCGACCGCTTTTCCGACTGGCCCGCGGCGGCGCGCGCGCTGCCCAAGCTCGGCGGACTGGAGGACTCGCAGATCGAACGCATCGCCGCGCTCAAGCCCGACCTGGTGTTGACAGCGATGTCGGCGCGTGCGGTCGAACGCCTGGAAGCGCTGGGCCTGCCGGTGCTGGCGCTGGAGCCGCGCGACTGGGCGCAGACGCAGCGTGTCATCACGCGCGTCGCGTCGGCGCTGGGCGAACCCGCGGCCGGGCCGGCGCTGGTGGCGCGCATCGAGGCGCGCATCACCGCCGCGGCGGCCCGCGTGCCGCCGGCGTACCGCGGCCGCAGCGTGTACTTCGAGGTCGCCGCCAACCCCTACGCCGCCGGCGAGGCGTCGTTCGTCGGCGAGCTGCTGGCGCGGCTGGGGCTGGTCAACATCGTGCCGGCGTCGATGGGGCCGTTTCCGCAGCTCAACCCCGAGTTCGTGCTGCGCGCCCAGCCGGCGCTGGTGATGGCGACAGCCGCCGCGGTGGCCGAAATGCCGGGCCGTCCCGGCTGGGCTGCGCTGCTGGCGCTGCAGCAGCGGCAGGTCTGCGCCTTCGCCAGCGGCCCCTACGACACGCTGGTGCGCCCCGGCCCACGGCTGGGCGACGCCGCCGAGGCGATCGCCGACTGCCTGGTGCGCCTGGGTACGATGCCGCGATGATCCCGGCGCGTCATGCTCGCACCACGGCCGCCGCCGCGCCGGCGGCACGGCTGTCGGCGGCCCGCCTCGGCACGCCGCTGCGGCTGGGCTGGGCGCTGGGCGCGGCGGCGCTGTTGCTGGCCGTGCTGGGCCTGGCGGCGGGGTCTCAGGGCTGGTCTTTCGCCTGGAGCGAAGATGCCGGCCTGATCACCGCCATCCGCGCCCCGCGCACGCTCGGCGCCTTGCTGGCCGGCGCGCTGCTGGGCTTGTCGGGCGCGCTCGCGCAGGGCCTGTTCCGCAATCCGCTGGCCGACCCCTACCTGCTGGGGTCGGCCAGCGGCGCCAGCCTGGGCGTCGTGTTGGTGCTGGCGGCGAGCGGGCTGCTGGGCGCCAGCCTGGGCCTGGCCGCCACCGGCCTGCTGCTGCGCCTGGGCCTCGTCGGCGCGGCCTTTGCGGGTGCCATGGCCGGCATGGCGCTGACGCTGCTGCTGGCGCGCGGGGCGGGGCGGCCGATGGTGTTGCTGCTGGCCGGCGTCGTCGTGGGCGTGCTGCTGACGGCGCTGTCGGACCTGGTGATCCTGCTCTCGCCCGAGGCGCTGCGCGGCAAGCAGGTCTTCCTGCTCGGCACCACCAGCTTCTTCGGTTGGCCCAGCGTGGCGGTGCTGGCCATCACGTTGGCCCTGGTGCTGCCGCTGGCGGTGCGGCTGTCGCGCACGCTCGACGCGCTGGTGCTGGGCGAGGCCAGCGCCGCCAGCCTGGGCCTGCCGCTGCCGCGCCTGCGACTGGCCCTGGTGGCGCTGATGGCCTTGGCCACCGGCACCGCGGTGGCGCAGGCCGGGCTGGTGGCGTTCGTCGGCCTGGTCGCGCCGCACTTGGTGCGCCGGCTGGTCGTGGCGCGGCATGGCGCGCTGCTGGTCTTGTCGGCGCTGGCCGGCGGTGTGCTGCTGCTGGCGGCCGACATCGCCGCGCGCAGCGTCATCGCGCCGCAGGAACTGCCGGTGGGCGTGCTCACTGCGGTGTTCGGCGGCGGCTACCTGTTGCTGCTGTTGCGGCAGCGAGTGGCACGGTGATGGCGGATGCGGCGCCGCTGCTGCAGGCCGAAGCGCTGACGCTGCAGCTGGGCGGCCGGCGTGTCGTCGATGCCGTGTCGCTGGCGCTGCGCGGCGGCCAATGGGCGGCGCTCGTCGGCCCCAACGGCGCCGGCAAGAGCACGTTGCTGCAACTGCTGGCCGGGCTGCGCCGCGCCGACAGCGGTGGCGTGCAGCTGGCCGGCCGCGAGTTGATGGCCTGGCCGGCGCGCGAACGCGCGCAGCGGCTGGCCTGGCTGTCGCAGCAGGGCGAAGCCGACGGCGACATTGCCGCACTCGACGTCGTGCGCCTGGGCCGGCTGCCGCGCCACGGCCTTTTCGGCGCTGCCGACGCCGCCGACGAAGCGGCGGTCGACGCGGCGATGGCCGAGACCGAGTGCACCGAATTCGCCAGCCGGCGGCTGAGCGAACTGTCCGGTGGCGAGCGTCAGCGTGTGCTGCTGGCGCGCGCGCTGGCGGTGGCTTCGCCGCTGCTGCTGCTGGACGAGCCGACGACGCACCTGGACGCCCCGCACCAGCGCGCGCTGCTGCGCAGCCTGGCCGCACGCGCGCGCGGCGGCGCAGCGGTGTTGTCGGTGCTGCACGACGTGACGCTGGCGCTGGCCGCCGACCGCGTGCTGGTGATGGACGCGGGCCGGCTGGTGGCCGACGGTGCACCCGCCGATGCCGCCTTGCGGGCGGCGCTGGTGGCGGTGTTCGGCGCCGCTTTCAGCGTCGAGTGCGTGGCCTCGCCGTCGGGCCCGCGCTGGGTCGCGCTGCCGGCGTTGTAGCAGGTTCAAGAGCGGGCGCGCAACCACGCAGCGTCGGCATCGGCGACGGCTCGCGCGGCAGCCGCTGGGCGGCGACTGATCGCGTCACGGCGCGCTTCAGCGCCGCGGCGGCGCCGTCCATCGCAAACGGCTGGCAGAGCGGGAGCGACGTGACGATGATTTCACCATCGTTTCACTGCCCGCCTGTGCAAGGAGCCCATCATGACCTACCGCCTGATCGCACGTGCCGTATCCCTGGGTCTGGCCGTGGTCGTCACGCTGGGCATGCTCGGCGGCATCGATCACCTCGCGCAACCCGACGCTGGCGACCCGCAGTGGGCGCAGAACACGCAGACGCAGGCCTGAGCTGCCGGCGCTGGGCTGCGCCGGTGCTCTCCGGGTCGCCTACTGCAATGTCACTTCGACACGCCGGGCCTGCGCCGCGTCACCGCTGCCGGTGAGCTGTTCGGGCTTCTTCAACTCGATCTTGTCCTCGGCCACACCCGCGGCCTTGAGCGCGTCGCGCACGGCAAAGGCGCGCTGCTTGGCCAGTTCTTCGTTGCGGGCCGGGTCGCCGCTGGCGTCCGTGTAGCCGCTGACGACGGCCATCTTGCCTTCGGCCACGCCCTTGCTCACGTCGGCCAGCGCTGCCGCTGCGCCGCCGGCGATGTCGGCTTGGCCGGTGGCGAAGAAGAACTTCACCACGCCACCTTCGACGCTGACCGACGCCCCATCGGCGGCGGCCGTCGTGGCCGGCGCCGCCGCCGCGGCGGGGGCTGCGGCGTGCGCCGCAGGCTGGCCGCTGCCGGCCGGGATCGGCAGCAGCGGCACGATCAGCAGCGCCACGATGTTGATGATCTTGATCAGCGGGTTGACGGCCGGGCCGGCGGTGTCCTTGTAGGGGTCGCCGACGGTGTCGCCGGTGACGGCGGCCTTGTGCGCCTCGCTGCCCTTGCCGCCGTGGTGGCCGTCCTCGATGTACTTCTTGGCGTTGTCCCAGGCGCCGCCGCCGGTGCACATGCTGATGGCGACGAACAGGCCGGTGACGATGGTGCCCATCAGCAGGCCGCCGAGAGCGGCCGGGCCGAGCAGCAGGCCGACGACCACCGGCACGATCACCGGCAGCAGCGACGGGATCATCATCTCCTTGATGGCCGCCTTCGTCAGCATGTCGACCGCCGTGCCGTATTCGGGCTTGGCGGTGCCTTCCATGATGCCCTTGATCTCCTTGAACTGGCGCCGCACCTCGACCACCACCGCACCTGCTGCGCGGCCTACCGCTTCCATCGCCATGGCGCCGAAGAGGTAGGGGATGAGGCCGCCGATGAACAGGCCGACGATCACCTTCGGGTCGCTGAGGTCGAAGGAGATGCTCATGCCGCGGCCTTCGAGCGAGTGCGTGTAGTCGGCGAACAGCACCAGCGCCGCCAGTCCGGCCGAGCCGATGGCGTAGCCCTTGGTCACCGCCTTGGTGGTGTTGCCGACGGCGTCCAGCGGGTCGGTGACGTCGCGCACGCTCTTGGGCAGCTCGGCCATCTCGGCAATGCCGCCGGCGTTGTCGGTGATCGGGCCGTAGGCGTCCAGTGCGACGACGATGCCGGCCATGCTCAGCATCGAAGTCGCCGCGACGGCGATGCCGTACAGGCCGCCGAGCTGATAGGCAGCCAGGATGGCGACGCAGACGAACAGCACCGGCCAGGCGGTGGAGCGCATCGACACGCCGAGGCCGGCGATGATGTTGGTGCCGTGGCCGGTGGTCGACGCCGCGGCGATGTGCTGCACGGGCTTGTACTGCGTGCCGGTGTAGTACTCGGTGATCCAGACCATGGCCGCGGTCAGCACCAGGCCGACGGCACAGGCGCCGAACAGCGCCATCGCCGTCACGCTGCCGCCGCCGACCAGCGTCAGCGGCGTCGGGAACATCATGGTGGTGACGAAGTAGAAGGCGATCAGCGACAGCACGCCGGCCACCGCCAGACCCTTGTACAGCGCCGGCATCACGTTCTTCATGCCCGGGCTGGCCTTGACGAAATAGCAGCCGATGATCGACGCGATGATCGACACGCCGCCCAGCAGCAGCGGGTAGACGACGGCATTGACGGTGGCGCCGCTGACCATCAGCCCACCCAGCGCCATGGTCGCGATCAGCGTCACGGCGTAGGTCTCGAACAGGTCGGCGGCCATGCCGGCGCAGTCGCCGACGTTGTCACCGACGTTGTCGGCGATCACCGCCGGGTTGCGCGGGTCGTCCTCGGGGATGCCGGCTTCGACCTTGCCCACCAGGTCGGCGCCGACGTCGGCGCCCTTGGTGAAGATGCCGCCGCCCAGCCGCGCGAAGATCGAGATCAGCGACGAGCCGAAAGCGAAGCCGAGCAGGGGCTTGAGCGTGGCGCTGTCGACTTGGGTGCCGCCGGTGAGCACCAGGAAGAAGATGCCGACACCCAGCAGGCCCAGGCCGACCACCAGCATGCCGGTGATGGCGCCGCCCTTGAAGGCGACGTCCAGCGCCGGGCCGATGCCCTTGGTGGCGGCCTGCGCGGTGCGCACGTTGGCGCGCACCGAGACATTCATGCCGATGAAGCCGCAGGCCCCCGACAGCACGGCGCCGAGCACGAAGCCGATGGCCGTGAGCTGGTCGAGGAAGATGAAGATCAGCACCGCGAGCACGACGCCGACGACGGCGATGGTCTTGTACTGGCGTGCCAGGTAAGCGGCAGCGCCTTGCTGGATGGCGCCGGCGATTTCCTGCATGCGGGCGTTGCCGGCGTCCTGCGACAGGATCCAGCTGCGCTGCACGAAGCCGTAGACGACGGCGGCCAGGCCGCAGGCCAGCGCCATGTAGAGCGCTGTGGTGGTGGTCATGGGGAGAGCTCCTTCCTCGGTTCGGATCTTTTGATGCTTGTCTGGTGCCGGCGCCGCGAGCGGCCGCCGGCCCGCAGTCCAGGGCGCGGGCGATGCTACGGGATGCCTCATGACCCCCTGGCACGGGGTTTCCCTGCGGCTGGAGGCGCCCGTCCGGCGGGCCGGGCAGGCGTCAGGGGCAGGCAAGGCGGCCTCGTAAAATGCGCATTGTCCACCACCCGGAAGACTCCATGAGCTTGCACAACGTGACGCCGGGCGCCAGAGCGCCGAACGAGTTCAACGTCATCATCGAAATCCCGATGAACGCCGACCCGATCAAATACGAGGTGGACCACGACACCGGCGCCCTGTTCGTCGACCGCTTCATGTCCACGGCGATGCACTACCCGTGCAACTATGGCTACATCCCCAACACGCTGGCCGACGACGGCGACCCGGTGGACGTGCTGGTGATTACACCGGTGCCGCTGATCCCCGGCGTGGTCGTGACCTGCCGGCCGCTGGGCGTGCTGAAGATGGACGACGAGGCCGGCGGCGACAACAAGCTGCTGGCGGTGCCGATCGACAAGATCCTGTCCATCTATTCGGCCTGGAAGAAGCCCGAAGACCTGAACCCCTTGCGCCTGAAGACCATCCAGCACTTCTTCGAGCACTACAAGGACCTGGAAGTGGGCAAGTGGGTGAAGATCCTCGGTTGGGAGGGCGTCGACAGTGCGGTTGCCGAAGTCACCTCCGGCATGGCCAACTGGGCCGCGCTGCACCGGGACTGATCAGGCGTCCTTGAACGGGTTGCGCTCGCGCAGCTCGTCGACGTAGCTGCCGATGCCGGCGCCTTCGGCGGCCAGGAAATCGGCCACCGCCGTGGCGAAGCGCCGGTCGCGCAGCCAGTGCACGGAATACGTCGGCACCGGCAGCAGGCCGCGCGCCATCTTGTGCTCACCCTGCGCGCCGCCCTCGAAGCGTACGAAGCCCTGCGCCAGGTACCAGGAAAGCGGCTGGTAGTAGCAGGCGTCGAAGTGCAGGCACGGCACGTGTTCGGTGCAGCCCCAGTAGCGGCCCCAGGCGGCGCCGCGCTGGCGGTCGATGGCCACCAGGGACACGGCGATCGGCTCGCCCGCGCGCCGCGCCACGAACATCACCCAGTGCGCGGCCATCGTTCGTGCCATGCGGGCAAAGAAATCGCGTGTCAGGTAGGGCGTGCTGTGGTGTGCCTGGTAGGTGAGGGTGTAGCAGCGGTAGAAGTAGTCCCACAGCGGTTCGCCGATCGCCGCACCCTCGTGCACCGTGAAGCTCACGCCCTGCTCGGCGACGCGCCGGCGTTCCTGCTGGATCTTCTTGCGCTTGTCGCGCTGCAGGCGCGACAGCAGGTCGGCGAAGTCGGCCACCGGTCGCTCCGCGTCCTGGGTCCAGTGGAACTGCACGCCCTGGCGCAGCAACCAGCCGGCGCGTTCGAAGGCGGCACGTTCGATGTCGTCGATGAACAGCACGTGCGCCGACGACAGCTGGCCGTCCAGCGCCAGGTGGCCAAGCGTGGCCACCAGCAGGTCGCGGCCGGCGTCGTCGCGCGCCAGCAGCCGGGTGCCGGGCACCGGCGTGAAGGGCACCGCGCCCAGCAGCTTGGGGTAGTAGGCCAGGCCGTGGCGGCGGTAGGCGTCGGCCCAGGCCCAGTCGAACACGTACTCGCCGTAGGAATGGCTCTTCAGGTACACGGCACAGGCGGCGCTCAGGGTGGCGCCGCGGTGCACCGTCAGGAAACGCGGCTGCCAGCCGGTGGCAGGCACCGCGCTGCCCGAGTCGTGCAGCGCCGCCAGGTATTCGTGGCGCATGAACGGAGTCGCTGCGCCCTGCGCCTCCAGCAGCGCATTCCACGCCGCGGCGTCGAGCGCCGCAGGGTCGTCATGGACGCGGATAAGATCGTCCGCTTCTTCGACTCCGGCCTGCATCACCCGGGCCCCGCATCGTGAAAGTGGCCATCGCGCAGATCAACGCCACCGTGGGCGACCTGGCCGGCAACGCACGACTGCTGGCGCAGGCGGCGCGCGAAGCACACGCGCAGGGGGCCAGCGTGGTGGTGGCGCCCGAACTGGCGCTCACCGGCTACCCGCCCGAAGACCTGCTGCTGCGGCCGGCGTTCATGCAGGCCTGCGCCGAGACGCTGGCGGCGCTGGCGGCGGAACTGGCGGGTCTGGCGGGTCTGCATCTGGTCGTCGGCCATCCGCATCAGTTCGGCGGCGAGGCCCATGTTAGGTCCAAGTCGATCGCCGTGCCGCGGCGCTTCAACGCCGCGTCGGTGCTGGCCGGCGGGCAGGTCCTGGGCACCTACTGCAAGCGCGAACTGCCCAATTACCAGGTCTTCGACGAGCGGCGCTACTTCATGTCCGGCCGCGATGCCGGGCTGCCGCCCATGGTGTTCGACGCCGGCGGCGTGCGCTTCGGCGTGCTGATCTGCGAAGACGCCTGGTTCGACGAGCCGGCGCAGGCCGCTGTGGCGGCCGGCGCGCAGCTGCTGTGCGTGCTGAACGCCTCGCCCTTCCACCTCGACAAGGCCGGCGAGCGCGAGGCGCGCATGTGCGAGCGCGCCCGCATCACCGCGCGGCCGCTGGTCTATTCGCACCTCGTGGGCGGGCAGGACGAGGTGGTGTTCGACGGCGCTTCGTTTGCCGTCGACGCGCGCGGCGTGGTCAGCGCGCGGGCGCCGGCCTTCGAGACCGCGACGCTGATGCTGGAGCTGGCCGCCGACGGTACGCCGCGCGGCCCGCTGGCGCCGGTGCCGGACCTGGAGGCGCAGGCCTGGGCGGCGCTCGTCACCGGCGTGCGCGACTACCTGGGCAAGAACGGCTTTCCCGGCGCCATCATCGGCCTGTCGGGCGGCATCGACTCGGCGCTGGTGCTGGCGATCGCCGTCGACGCGCTGGGCGCCGACAAGGTGCACACGGTGATGATGCCGTCGCCGTACACCGCCGACATTTCATTGATCGACGCGCGCGAAATGGCCGCCCGGCTGGGCGTGCGCTACGACGAGATCGCCATCGGGCCGATGTTCGACGCCTTCCGCGCCAGCCTGGCGCCACAGTTCGCCGGCCTGGCCGAGGACACCACGGAAGAAAACCTGCAGGCCCGCATCCGCGGCACCTTGCTGATGGCGCTGTCCAACAAGCTGGGGGCCATCGTGCTGACCACCGGCAACAAGAGCGAGATGGCCACCGGCTACTGCACGCTGTACGGCGACATGGCCGGCGGCTTTGCGGTCATCAAGGACGTCGCCAAGACCCTGGTCTACCGGCTGGCGTCATGGAAGAACCGCCAGCCGACGCGGCGCGCCGACCGCAAGGACGGTGAAACGGGGCCCGTGATCCCGGAACGCATCATCACGCGGCCGCCGTCGGCCGAGTTGCGCGCCGGCCAGACCGACCAGGACAGCCTACCACCCTACGAGGTGCTGGACGCCATCCTGGCCTTGTACATGGAAGAAGACCAGGGCATCGAGGATATCGTCGCGGCCGGCTACTCGCGTGCCGACGTCGAGCGCGTGACGCGCCTGATCAAGTTCAACGAATACAAGCGGCGCCAGGCGCCGGTGGGCATCCGCATCACCCACCGGGCTTTCGGACGCGACTGGCGCTACCCCATCACGTCGAAGTTCCGTGCTTAAATCCACCCAATCGTTACGCCTTCGGAGCCCGCAATGAAGCAGATCACCGCCGTCATCAAGCCCTTCAAGCTCGAGGAAGTTCGTGAAGCGCTGGGCGAGGTGGGCGTTTCAGGTCTCACCGTCACCGAGGTCAAGGGATTCGGGCGCCAGAAGGGCCACACCGAGCTCTACCGCGGCGCCGAGTACGTGGTCGATTTCCTGCCCAAGGTCAAGGTCGAGGTGGTGGTCAAGGACGACGACGTCGAGCGCTGCATCGAGGCCATCGTCAAGGCCGCCAAGACCGGCAAGATCGGTGACGGCAAGATCTTCGTCACCTCGGTCGAGCAGGTCGTTCGCATCCGCACCGGCGAGGTCGACGAAGCAGCGGTCTGAGCGCGGCTGCCGGCGGCTCAGACCCGCGAGTAGTCGTCGCGTGCGTCGCTGCCCTGCGCCAGCGCCGCCAGGTCCAGCAGCAGTTGCACCGCATCGGTGCCGACCTGCAGCACGCCATGCTGTGCCGGCGACAGGAAACCCTGCTCGACCGTGTTCGCCATGAAGCGCAGCAGGTCGTCGTAGTAGCCGTCGATGTTGAGCAGGCCGATCGGCTGGTCGTGGTAACCGAGCTGACGCCATGTCCAGACCTCGTACAGTTCTTCCAGCGTGCCGATGCCGCCGGGCAGCGCCATGAAGGCGTCTGCGCGTTCGGCCATCATCTGCTTGCGCACGTGCATCGTCGGCACGACGTGCAGTTCGTGCAGGCCGAGGTGGCCGACCTCGAGCTTCTTCAGGCTCTCGGGGATGACGCCGACGACGCGGCCGCCGGCCGCCAGCACGGCGTCCGCCAGCTCGCCCATCAGCCCGACCTGACCGCCGCCGTAGACCAGCTGCCAATGGCGTTCGCCGATGGCCTGGCCGAGCGCACGCGCGGCCGCGGTGTAGGTCGGGCGCGCGCCATGGCGCGCGCCGCAATAGACGCAGACGCTGAAGTTGTGGGCTGTCATCGGGGAGTGGCGTGTCGCGGTGGCGGCAACCAGGCGACGAGCCGGGTGCCGCAGACGGCGTCGTGCAAGTATTGCCGATCGGGGTGCAGCCGTGCCAGCGCCGCATAGGCCAGCACGCCGACGGTGATCGCCACGAAGGCCGGCGCCGACCCGGTGAGCCCGGCGATGCTCAGTGTGGCCAGCGCGGGCAGGAACCACAGCCACGCCAGCAGGTAGCGGCACAGCGCCCGCGGCCGCGTCACGGGTTGGCCGGCGCGGGTGACGAGCCGGATGTGCCAGGTCTGCATGGCCAGGGTCTGGCCGCTGTGCGACCAGAACCAGACGAAGTAGATGCCGAGCACGACGAACAGGAACACGCGCAGCCCGAAGGCGCCAACCAGCGCGTGCCGCTGCTGGGTGGCCAGGCCGTAGAGCAGCCCGGCGACCATGACCACGCCGAACAGCAGCACGCCCTCGTAGACGAAGCACGCCAGACGCCGCATCACCCCGGGCGTGACCAGCGCGCCGGGCGTTGCAGGCACCTCGGTCATGGCTTGCCGGTCGGCCGGCTGGCAGCGCCTGCGCTCACTGCCGCGCCCTGCGGGCCGCGCTTGGGCAACAAGGTCGCCTGGTCGACGAAGCCCGGGGTGGCAGCGATCTTGGGCAAGCCCGGTTGGTGGTGCAGCGGCGGCTTGGCGCGCGTGGTGACGGTCGTCGTCGTGGCCCCGGGCCGCGCGGTCACGACCGAGGGTGAGACCGAGCGTGCCCGCTGCGCAGGCAGCGGCACGACGAGGTTGCTCTTCGCCGTGCCGGCGTCGAGCGCGGCATTGGAGCGGCGTCCGTTGTCGGCGCCGGAAGCCGACTTGGCTGCTGGCCGCGCGCGCTGTGCCAGCGTCTGGCGCTGGTCTTCCGACAGGGCCTGATAGGCCTGCCACCGCGCCTGCTTCTCCTCGGCCGGCAACTGGCGCGTTTCCTGGAACTGCAACCGCGCGCGTGCCCGCTCGGCCGGTGTCAGACGCGCCCAGGCGGCCATGCGGTCCTGCAGCCGCCGGCGTTCGTCAGCCGGCAGTGTGGGGAAACGCGCTGCCATCTCCAGCCACTTCTCCCTCTGACTCTGGTCGATCGACGGCCAGTCGCGCGCCAGGGGTGCCAGTGCCCGCTTCTGCGCCGCGGTCAACGAGTCCCAGGCCGGCGGCTCGGCCCCTGCGAGGCCCGCGGCGCCGATCAGCAGCGTCAGCAGCGCCGCCGCCCATGTGCGCGGTAGGCGCAGCGTCATGGCTGCGGCTCGGAGCGCAGGAACTCGGCAAAGCCGGGGTCGCCGTAGGCGTTGGGCGGCAAGGCGTCGGCCAACAGGAGCGTGTCGACGTCGGCGGCCGCCAAGACGCGCTCGCGCGTCGACCATTGCTCGATCATCATCAGCCCGCCCAGCAGCACGAGCAGCGGCAGCACCGAAGCAGCCCGCTGCAGCCAGGGCGCGAAAGAGCCCAGCAGCAGCCCGCCGGCGGCAGACACGCTCACGGTGTCGGCGGCTGGGGCCAGGCGCGTCTCACGGGCGCGCAGCAAAGCCTGCTCGCGCGCGAAACGCAGCCGTTCATTGACGTCGTGCGGCAGGCGCTCGACACCTGCAGTCAGACCCGCGGCGAGGCGCAGGCCCAGGCGCGCCTCGAGCGCGTGGTTGTCGGAGGTGCGGCTGATCGCATTCATGGTCTGATTCCCTTGGCACGCAGCGATTTCGCCAGCGCATGAACCGCCCGCGAACAGTGCGTCTTGACACTGCCTTCGGAACATCCCATGACAGCCGCGGTCTCCGCCACGTCGAACTCCTCCCAGTAACGCAGCAGGAAGGCTTCGCGTTGACGCGCCGGCAGCTCGGCCACCTGCGCGTCGATCAGCTGCAGGATCTGTGCCCGCGAAACGGCTTCGGCCGCACTCTCGGTGCCGAGCGTCCCTTCCACGGTCTGCAGCATTTCCAGCAGATCGAAATCACCTTCGGGCTCCGAAGACTCGAAGTCCGACAGATTGGTCATCAGCGCGTTGCGCACCTTCTCGCGCCGAAACCAGTCCATCGTGGCGTTGGACAGGATACGCTGGAAGATCAGCGGCAACTCGGCCGCCGGGCGGTCGACGTACTTCTCGGCCAGCCGGATCATCGCGTCCTGCACGATGTCGAGTGCCGAATCGTCGCTGCGGACCGCGTAGACCGTGCGCTTGAAAGCACGTTTCTCGACACTCTTGAGAAAGTCGGACAGTTCTTTGTCTGAGGCCAACGCGGTCAGGGGGGCACATGCGCCCACTGCGAGCGCGCCGGATTATGTCATCGCACCGCAACGGCGCGAGCCGCCGCGCCCGAGGCACGACGACGCTGGCATAATGCTGCTTCGCACAACGCTCTTTTGGGTCCGAAGCCCGGCCGTCCGACCTGGACGGCGGATTTTTGACCGCGCAGGCACCACATCCGTCCCACGAGGACGCGAAGAGGTGCACCGATGGATTTTCGTCAGAGAAATTCGCAAAGGTTCGAAATGGAAATGTCTGCCGCGGAAGTCAAGCGTGCTGCCCAGGCGCAGCCGTCTTCTCCCTCCTCGCCCGCCCTGGAGCCCAACGGCTCCGAAATCCTCGTCCGCTGCCTGCAGGCAGAAGGGGTCAAGTACCTCTGGGGTTATCCAGGCGGCGCCGTGCTCTACATCTACGACGCCCTGTACAAGCAGGACACGATCGAACACGTGCTCGTGCGCCACGAGCAGGCCGCCGTGCACGCTGCCGACGGCTACGCCCGCGCCACCGGCGAGGTGGGTGTCGCCCTCGTCACGTCCGGCCCCGGGGTCACGAACGCCGTCACCGGCATCGCCACCGCCTACATGGATTCGATCCCGATGGTGATCATCACCGGGCAGGTGCCGACGCCGGCGATCGGCCTGGACGCCTTCCAGGAATGCGACACCGTGGGCATCACGCGGCCGATCGTCAAGCACAACTTCCTGGTCAAGGACGTGCGCGACCTGGCGCTGACGCTGAAGAAGGCCTTCCACATCGCGCGCACCGGCCGCCCGGGCCCGGTGGTGGTCGACATCCCCAAGGACGTATCGCTGAAGACGGCGCCTTTCCAGTACCCGGAAACGGTGACCATGCGTTCGTACAACCCGGTGAAGAAGGGCCACGGCGGGCAGATCCGCAAGGCCGTGCAGCTGCTGCTGCAGGCCAAGCGCCCTTACATCTACACCGGCGGCGGCGTCATCCTCGGCAACGCATCCAGCGAACTGCGGCAGCTGGTCGACCTGCTCGGCTACCCCTGCACGAACACGCTGATGGGCCTGGGTGCCATCCCCGCCAGCGACCCGCGCTTCCTGGGCATGCTGGGCATGCACGGCACCTACGAAGCGAACATGACGATGCAGCACTGCGACGTCCTGCTCGCCATCGGCGCGCGCTTCGACGACCGCGTGATCGGCAACCCCAAGCATTTCGCGTCGGTCGAGCGCAAGATCATCCACGTCGACATCGACCCCTCGAGCATCAGCAAGCGGGTCAGGGTCGACATCCCGATCGTCGGCGACGTCAAGGAGGTGCTGCTGGAGCTCATCGCGCAGATCCGCGACGCCCAGGCGCGCCCCGAGGCCGCCACGCTGTCGGCCTGGTGGAGCCAGGTCAACGAGTGGCGCAAGCGCGATTGCCTGGCCTACAAGGGCAGCAACGATGTCATCAAGCCGCAGATGGTGGTGGAAAAGCTCTGGCAGTTGACGCGCGACCGCGACGTCTACATCACCAGTGACGTCGGCCAGCACCAGATGTGGGCGGCACAGTTCTACCGCTTCGAGGAGCCGCGGCGCTGGATCAACTCCGGCGGCCTGGGCACCATGGGCGTGGGCCTGCCTTACGCCATGGGCATCAAGCTCGCCAAGCCCGAGTCGGACGTCTTCTGCATCACCGGCGAAGGCTCGATCCAGATGTGCATCCAGGAGCTGTCGACCTGCCTGCAGTACAAGACGCCGGTGAAGATCGTGTCGTTGAACAACCGCTACCTCGGCATGGTGCGGCAGTGGCAGCAGCTCGACTATGGTGGCCGCTATTCGCACAGCTACATGGACGCGCTGCCCGATTTCGTCAAGCTGGCCGAGGCTTACGGGCACGTCGGCATCCTGGTGGAGAAGCCCGCCGACGTCGAGCCGGCGCTGAAGGAGGCCATCCGCCTGAAGGACCGCACGGTGTTCCTGGACGTGCGCACCGACCCCACCGAAAACGTCTGGCCCATGGTGAAGGCGGGCAAGGGCATCTCGGAGATGCTGCTGGGTTCCGAGGAACTGTGAGGCCGTGAACCCGCGGCCAGGCTCCGGTGTTACCACGCCGGGGTCGGAGTCTCGGGGGAGCGGGCGCACAGCCGCGGGGCAACGACTGACACAACAACGGCGTGGCCAAGGGCCCGGGGTTACCGCCCCGCTCCTGAAGAGCGCGCTGAAGGCGAAGCAACATGAAACACATCATTGCCGTGCTGCTCGAGAACGAGCCCGGCGCCCTGTCGCGCGTCGTGGCCCTGTTCTCGGCCCGCGGCTACAACATCGAAAGCCTCACCGTCGCGCCGACGGAAGATCCCTCGCTGTCGCGCATGACGATCGTCACCACCGGCAGCGACGAGGTCATCGAGCAGATCACCAAGCACCTGAACCGGCTGATCGAGGTGGTCAAGGTGGTCGACCTCACGGAAGGCCCTTTCACCGAGCGCGAGCTGATGCTCATCAAGGTGCGCGCGGTGGGCAAGGAGCGCGACGAGATGACGCGCATGACCGACATCTTCCGCGGCCGCATCATCGACGTCACCGAGAAGAGCTACACCATCGAACTGACCGGCGATTCGAGCAAGCTCGACGCCTTCCTCGTCGCCATCGACCGTGCGGCGATCCTGGAAACCGTGCGCACCGGTGCCAGCGGCATCGGCCGCGGTGAGCGCATCCTGAGGGTATGACGCCCACCCCCGTAGCGCCTGCGGCGCCGACACCCTGACTTCCAACGGAGAGAGAACCATGAAGGTCTATTACGACAAGGACGCCGACCTGAGCCTCATCAAAGGCAAGAAGGTGGCCATCATCGGCTACGGCTCGCAGGGTCATGCGCACGCGCAGAACCTCAACGACAGCGGCGTCAAGGTCACCGTCGGCTTGCGCCGCGGCGGCGCCAGCTGGGCCAAGGTCGAAAAGGCCGGGCTCGCGGTGGCCGAGGTGGCCGATGCGGTGAAGGACGCCGACGTCGTGATGATCCTGCTGCCCGACGAGCAGATCGGCGCCGTCTACAAGAACGACATCGAGCCGCACATCCGCAACGGCGCGTCGCTGGCCTTCGCGCACGGCTTCAACGTCCACTACGGGCAGGTGGTGCCGCGCGCCGATCTCGATGTCTGGATGGTGGCGCCCAAGGCCCCCGGCCACACCGTGCGCAACACCTACACCCAGGGCGGCGGCGTGCCGCACCTGATTGCGGTGCACGCCGACAAGAGCGGCAAGGCGCGCGACGTCGCTCTGAGCTACGCCGCGGCCAACGGCGGCGGCAAGGCCGGCATCATCGAGACCAACTTCCGCGAGGAGACCGAGACCGACCTCTTCGGCGAGCAGGCGGTGCTGTGCGGCGGCACGGTCGAGCTCGTCAAGGCCGGCTACGAGACGCTGGTGGAAGCCGGCTACGCGCCCGAGATGGCGTACTTCGAGTGCCTGCACGAGCTCAAGCTGATCGTCGACCTCATCTACGAGGGCGGCATCGCCAACATGAACTACTCGATCTCCAACAACGCCGAGTACGGCGAGTACGTGACGGGCCCGAAGATCGTCACCGACGAGACGAAGAAGGCCATGAAGCAGGCCCTCAAGGACATCCAGACCGGCGAATACGCCAAGAGCTTCATCCTGGAGAACCGCGCCGGCGCCCCGACACTGATGTCGCGCCGTCGTCTGACGTCCGAGCATTCGATCGAGGTCGTGGGCGAGAAGCTGCGCGCGATGATGCCGTGGATCAAGGCCAACAAGCTGGTCGACAAGAGCCGCAACTGACGCTGGCCAACAAAGGCGAGGGCCGCCGCCGGGCGGCCCTTTGCGTTCGTTTGCCCTGCGTTATCCTCGGCGCATGATCGACGACACCCGTCCGCCGATGCTCGACGACACCGAGCCCGCAGGTCAGCCGAGGCCGCGACGCAAGGGCATCTACGTGCTGCCGAACGCGATCACGCTGGCAGCGCTGTTTGCCGGCTTCTATGCCATCGTGATGGCCATGAAGGGCCGCTTCGAGTTGGCGGCCATCGGCATCTTCGTCGCCGCCGTGCTGGACAGCCTGGATGGTCGCGTCGCGCGCATGACGAATTCGCAGAGCGCCTTCGGCGAGCAGATGGACAGCCTGTGCGACATGGTCAGCTTCGGCGCCGCGCCGGCGCTGATCATGTACGAATGGGCGTTGAAGGACCTGGGCAAGCCGGGCTGGATACCGGCCTTCGTCTACATCGCGGGCGCGGCGCTGCGGCTGGCGCGCTTCAACGTCAACATCGGCGTCGTCGACAAGCGCTACTTCCAGGGCCTGCCGAGCCCGGCCGCCGCCGCCATGGTGATGGGCCTGATCTGGGTCATGGACGATGCCGGCTTCAAGGGCGTGCACAGGATCGACTGGCTGGCCTGGACGGCGTTCGCGGTGACGCTGTTCGCCGGACTGTCGATGGTCACCAACGCGCCCTTCTACAGCTTCAAGGTCGTGGGCGGCAAGCGCACCGTGCCCTTCGTGGTCATCGTGGCCATCGCCCTGGGCATCGCGCTCATCGCGCTGGACCCGCCGCGCGTGCTGTTCGCGCTGTTCTGTGCCTACGGCCTGTCGGGATACGTGGTCTACGGCTGGCGCAAGACGCAGGGCAAGCCGGTGAGCGTGATCGCGATCTCCACCGACGAACCCGACGAGAAGGGCCTGCACCCGTGACGAGCCCATGCTATATTGCCCGCATGAACTCGTTCAGCAAGCTTATCGCGCTAGCCCTGCTAGGAGCCCCGCGGGTGCGCTGATCGTTTTCGTCCCTACATTTCCGATCAACGGCCCGCCAGCGCAAAGCAGCGGGCCGTTTCTCTTTTCTCGCACTGCTTGCGAAACAGCAACCCAAAGTCCGAGGCCACACCATGACCGACAAGCTCATCATCTTCGATACCACCTTGCGCGACGGCGAACAGTCGCCCGGCGCCTCGATGACGCGCGAGGAAAAGCTGCGCATCGCGCGCCAGCTCGAACGGTTGCGCGTGGACGTCATCGAAGCCGGCTTCGCCGCCTCGAGCAACGGTGACTTCGAGGCCGTGAAGGCCATCGCCGACGCCGTCCGGGAGGTCACCGTGTGCTCGCTGGCGCGTGCCAACGACCGCGACATCTCGCGTGCCGCCGAAGCATTGAAGGGAGCTGCGCATTCGCGCATCCACACCTTCATCGCGACCTCGCCGCTGCACATGGAAAAGAAGCTGCGCATGACGCCGGAGCAGGTGCACGAGCAGGCCAAGCAGGCGGTGCGCTTTGCGCGCAACCTGTGCGGGGATATCGAGTTCTCGCCCGAGGACGGCTACCGCTCCGAACCCGACTTCCTGTGCCGCGTGCTCGAGAGCGCCATTGCCGAGGGTGCGACGACGATCAACATCCCCGACACCGTCGGCTACGCCGTGCCCGAGCTGTTCGGCGAGTTCATCCGCATGCTGCGCGAGCGCGTGCCCAACAGCGACAAGGCGGTGTGGAGCGTGCATTGCCACAACGACCTGGGCATGGCGGTGGCCAATTCGCTGGCCGGGGTGATGATCGGCGGCGCCCGGCAAGTGGAATGCACCGTCAACGGCCTCGGCGAACGAGCCGGCAACTGCTCGCTCGAAGAGGTGGTGATGGCGGTGCGCACGCGCCGCGACTACTTCAAGCTCGACCTCGGCATCGACACCACGCAGATCGTCCCCGCGTCGCGCATGGTCAGCCAGACCACCGGCTTCGTGGTGCAGCCGAACAAGGCGGTGGTGGGCGCGAACGCCTTCGCCCATGCCAGCGGCATCCACCAGGACGGCGTGCTCAAGGCGCGCGACACCTACGAGATCATGCGCGCCGAGGACGTCGGCTGGGCCGCCAACAAGATCGTGCTGGGCAAGCTGTCGGGCCGCAACGCCTTCAAGCAGCGGCTGCAGGACCTGGGCATCGAGCTGGACTCGGAAACCGAGGTCAATGCCGCCTTTGCGCGCTTCAAGGATCTGGCCGACCGCAAGAGCGAGATCTTCGACGAGGACATCATCGCGCTGGTCAGCGACGAGAGCGTCACCACCGAGGTCGAACACTACCGTCTCTTGGCGCTGTCGCAGCACTCCGAAACCGGCGAGCGCCCGCACGCCCACGTCGCCTTTTCGGCCGGCGCCATCGAGCACCACGCCGAGAGCGACGGCAACGGCCCGGTCGACGCCAGCCTCAAGGCCATCGAGTCGTGCGTGAAGAGTGGCGCCGAATTGATGCTCTATTCGGTGAATGCCATCACCTCGGGCAGTACAGAATCGCAAGGCGAGGTGACGGTCCGGCTGCAGCATGGTGGCCGGGTGGTCAACGGTGTCGGTGCCGATCCCGACATCGTGGTGGCCTCGGCCAAGGCTTACCTATCGGCCTTGAACAAGCTGCACAGCACGACCGAGAGGGTGGCTGCGCAGGGTTAGGGTGGCAATCGGCTGCCGAGCCCGCAAGGCACTTTAGGAAATACGCGCAAGATATTGATCTTGCATGTGTTTTTCCAGTGCCCTACACTTTGCAACTGGTTGGTTCGTGGGGTCCGCTGTGAACAAGACGTTACGCGTCGCGCTGAAGGCGCTGTCGGCGGTCTCGCTGGTGCTGTCCTTGTCGGTGGTCCCGGTGGCCGCCACTCACGCTGCCGGCGCGGGGGCACAGAAGGCAGCGGCCAGGTCCGCCAAGCTGTCCAAACCGGCGCACAAGGCCAAAGTCGCCAAGCCGGTGGTGCGCAAGGCTAAGCGTCCAACGCGCAAGGTGCTCGCGCGTGCCGCCCCGCGACCGCCTTCGGTTGGTCGGCTGACCGGCCTGCACGCCACCGAAGATGCGCTCGACCTCAAGTCCAGCGTGGCCCTGGTCGTCGACCAGGACACCGACGAGGTGCTGTTCAGCAAGAATCCCGACGCCGTGTTGCCGATCGCGTCGATCACCAAGCTGATGACGGCCTTGGTGGTGACCGAGGCCGGGCTGCCGCTGGACGAGGTGTTGACGGTGACCCCCGAGGATGCGGCCGTGCGCGCCGGCAGCCGTTCGCAACTGCGTGCAGGCGCCCGCCTGACGCGTGGCGAGATGCTGCACCTGGCGTTGATGGCTTCGGAGAACCGCGCCGCCTACCTGCTCGGCCGCACCTACCCGGGGGGCATGTCGGACTTCGTCGAAGTCATGAACGCCAAGGCGCAGTTGCTCGGCATGCACGACACGCGTTATGTGGAGCCCACGGGCCTGTCCAGCGACAACCGGTCCAGCGCCCATGATCTGGCCCTGCTGGTTCGAGCGGCCTCCATGCACCCGCTGTTGCGCGAGCTCTCGACCTCGCCCGAAACCGTGGTCCCGGTGGGCAAGCATCAGGTGCAGTTCCGCAATACCAACGGCCTGGTGCGCAACCCCGAGTGGGACATCGGTCTGCAGAAGACGGGCTACATCGCCGCCGCCGGCCGCTGCCTGGTCATGCAGACCCAGCTGGCCGGCCGGCAATTGATCATGGTCTTGCTGGACTCGGCGGGCAAGTATTCGCGCATCGGCGACGCCGAGCGCATCCGCACCTGGATGACCGGGCGCAACCTGCGTGCCGTCCTGCCGGCCCTGGACGCCGCGGCGACGATTCAACCGCGATAGCCCAACGCCGCCGAGATCTGCGCGGCGGTTCCCTTGACGCGTTCGAGCCAGGATTCCTCCAGCCGATCGGCGGGTGCCGACACCGACAGGCCGGCCATCAGCTTGCCCTGGTCGTCGAAGATGCCCGCCGCCATGCAGCGTACGCCGAGTTCCAGTTCCTCGTCGTCGCGAGCGACGCCGCTGGCGCGCACGCCGGCCAGTTCACGCTCCAGCCGCCCCAGCTCGGTGATGCTGTTGCGCGTGTGACCCGTGAGTCCGGTGCGCATGGCATAGGCACGTACGCGCGCCGCGTCGTCGTGGGCGAGGAACAGCTTGCCCACCGAAGTCAGATGCAGCGGCGCGCGGCCACCCACGGCACGCACCACCTGCATGCCCGAGCGTTCGCTGTAGGTGCGTTCGACGTAGATGATCTCGTCGCCCTGGCGTATCGACAGGTTCACCGGTTGATGCGTCACCTTGTGCAGCTCGCGCATCGGCCCCAGTGCGGCATCGCGCACGTCGAGCCGCGCCTTCACCAGGTTGCCCAGCTCCAGCAGCCGCATGCCGAGCCGATAGCTGCCGGCCTGCGGCCGGTCGACATAGCGGCCGATGGTCAGGTCGTTGAGGATGCGGTGGGCGGTCGAAGGGTGCAGCCCGGTGCTTTCGCTGATCTCCTTCAGCGACACCGGGTCGGGGTGGCTCGCCAGCAGGTCGAGCAGCGCGAAGCTGCGCTCCAGCACCTGTATCGTGGGGGTCTGCGCGTCCTTGGGGCTCATGGCGGCTGTACATGCGGTGGTTGTCCAGCATTCTGCATCGCGCAATGGCAGCCTGTATCCCGGGAACCGTTGTGGCCCGGCGACGCGGTCCGCAGGCCACCGCAGGCCGTCGCTCGCGCGGTCACATCCCGGCCAGCGCGGCGGCCGTTTCGCCCGCGCGCACCGCACCTTCCAGTGTGGCCGGGTAGGGACCCTCGATGTAGTCGCCGGCAGCAACCAGCCCCGGCGCCACCCGGGCGGGCGGGCGCTGCAGGCCCGGTGTGCAGCGGAAGGTGGCGCGCTTTTCGGCCAGCACCCGTAGCAGCGTCGGCGGCCCCGGCCAAGTGCCGGGGCTGAAGGCGCTGTGCGCCTGCTGCAGCACGGCGGCGCCAGCCACGTCGAGGCCGGCATCCACCCAATGTCGCGCGCCGCTGATCACGAAGGCGAAGACCCCGGCTGCAGCACCCAGGGCACCCTGGTCGAAGACGAATTGCGCCGGCGCTGCCGGGCCCGCCAGCAGCGCCGTCATCGGCGCCGGCAGGTGCGCACCCGGGCAGCGCAGGTAGACGGTGACGATGGGTTCGTAGCACAGCGCGCCGGCCCGTCGCGCCCAGGCCGGCGCGGCGTCGGCAGCCAGCCGCGCGGCCTCGGCGGCGCTGCAGGCCAGCACGACGGCGTCGAAGCGCTCGCCGTCCAGATGCCAGCCCCTGGCCGCCGGCGCCAGGCTCTGTACGCGCGACCCCAATCGCAGTTCGGCTCCTGCTGCCCGCAGCCAGCGTTCGGCGGGCGCCGGCAGCAGCGCCGTCAGCGAGCGCCGCGGCAGCAGCAGGTCGGCCGCGCCGTGGCCGCCGAAGAGGGCGTCGCGCAGCACGCGCAGCAGCACGGCACCGCTGGCGTCATGTGCCGGCGTGTTGAGCGCAGCCACGCACAACGGGTCGATCAGCAGTTCGCGCACCGGTGTCGGCAGGCAGCGGCAGAGCTCGTTCACGGTGAGCTGCGGCGCGCAGCGGAAACCGGCCAGCACCCAGGCGGCCGAATGGGCCAGCAGGGCCAGCCGGTCGCGTGCCGTCCAGCCGCGGCAGCTGGCCACGGCGCGAACGAAGCCCAACCAGGGCGGGCCCGGCGGCAGGCGCAGGCCGCGGCCATCGGGGTAGCGCAGTTCCAGCGGGCGCCTGAACAGCAAAGTCTCGGCGTCGGCGCCCACGCTGTGCATCAGCGCCAGCGTGTGCCGATAGGCGCCGATGAGGATGTGCTGGCCGTTGTCCAGCGTCAGGCCGTCGACGTCGACGCCGCGGGCACGTCCACCCAGTTGCGCCGCCATTTCGAACAGCGTCACGGCGTGGCCGGCCTCGGCGGCGCGCACCGCCGCCGCCAGCCCGGCCCAGCCGCCACCGACGACGGCCAGCTTCATGGCCGGCCTGGCGTGCGCATCAGTGGCCACGCAGATGTGTGCGCGTGGCGATCCACAGCTTGCGCAGGGGTGTCAGCGAGGTCCGCTGGTGCAGCACCTGGAAGCCCTGCGACTCGATCTCGCGCAGCAGCGTGCGGTAGATGTTGGCCATCATCAACCCGGGTTTCTGCGCCGCCCGGTCGGCGGCCGGCAGCAGCGCGATCGCGGCGTCGTAGGCGGCGTGCGCGCGCTCGGCCTGGAAGCGCATCAAGGCCGTGAAGCGGTCGCTGTAGCCCCAGGGTGCGTCGCGCCGCAGCAGTTCGTTGGCCTTGACCTCGAAGCGCTGCAGCTCCGACATCGGCAGGTAGATGCGGCCGCGGCGCGCGTCGTCGCCGACGTCGCGAATGATGTTCGTGAGCTGCATCGCCAGTCCGAGCCGGTGCGCGTATTCCAACGTGGCTGGTGCGCTGCGGCCGAAGATGTTGGCCGCCACCTCGCCGACGATGCCGGCCACCAGGTGGCAGTACCGCTGCAGCGCGGGGTAGTCGAGGAACCGTGTCTGCTCGAGGTCGATCTGGCAGCCGTCGATCACGGCCGACAGGTGCCGGGCCTCGATGCCGAAGTCGGCGGCCAGCGGCAGCAGCGCCTGCATCACCGGGTGGCTGGGGCTGCCGCCGTAGGCCTGCGCCACTTGCTGGCGCCACCACTGCAGCTTGGTCGCTGCCACGCCCGGGTCGCCGGCTTCGTCGACGACATCGTCGACCTCGCGGCAGAAGGCGTAGAAGGCGGTGATGGCGGCGCGGCGCGGCGGCGGCAGGAAGAGGAAGGCGTAGTAGAACGACGAGCCGCTGCGCGCGGCCTTGTCCTGCACGTACTGCTGCGGCGTCATGGACGCCCGGCGCCCATGCGCAGCGCACGCCACAGCAGCACGGGCGCGTCCAAGGCCGTCAGGGTGGGGCGCTTGACGAGGGCAGCGTGGTCCATGCGTTCGATTTTCTCAAGAATGCGCAGGCCGCCATGAACGACCAGCCGCAGCTCCCAGCCGGCGCGGCCGGGCACACGCAGCGCGAGAGGCGCGCCTTCGAGCATCAGCGTGCGTGCCCAGCTGCAAAGAGACTGCACGAGTCGCCGGCTCCGTGGGCTGTCGATGCAGGCCTGCAGTGCTGCCGCGTCCACGCCGTGGGTCTGCAGGTCCACCATGGGCACGTAGTGGCGGCCGCGCGGGCCGTCGTCGCCGAGGTCCTGCCAGAAGTTGATGAGCTGCAGTGCCGTGCAGACGGCATCCGCCTGGCGCAAGGCGCCGGCGTCTTCGATGCCGTACAGGTGCAGCAGCAGCCGCCCCACCGGATTGGCCGAGCGACGGCAGTAGTCCAGCAACGCGGCCCGGTCGGCGTAGCTCGGGTTGCGCACATCCTGTTCGAAGGCATCCAGCAGGTCGTGCAACAGTGCCGGCGGCAGCGCGAATTCGCGCAGGCTCAGTGACAGTGGTGCGAACACGTGGCGCCAGCGATCGCTGCCGGGCTGCCCTTTGCAGGCGGACGCCAGGTCCTGGCGGTAGGCCGCAAGGTCGGCCAGACGCTCGGCGGCGCCGGCCGAACCCTCGTCGGCGATGTCGTCCGCGGTGCGCGCAAAGTGATAGATGGCACGCACCGCCGGCCGCAGCGCCGGTGGACACAAGATCGATGCGACGGGGAAGTTCTCGTAGTGTTCGACGCTCACCGGGCTGGATTCTGACCACTCCGAGAACCGCGCCAGCCTCGAAACGCCGATTGACAGCCTCGACGCGCACTTCTATATTACTGACCGGTCAGTCAGTAAACGATCGTCTCCAACCATTCTCCGGCCCAGCTTGCTGCCCATGGACCTTTATGCACGACGGCTGTTCCTGGCCGGCCTGACTTGTGTGCTGGGTGCCTGCGCGCGCCCGGAGCCCGCGCCCGCGCCCGTGCGCGCCGTGCGCACGATGACGCTGGGCGTGGACAGTGCGGGCGGCAGCCGCGAGTTCGCCGCCGAGGTTCGCGCGCGCACCGAATCCCGGCTGGGTTTCCGCGTCGGCGGCAAGATGATCAGCCGCAGTGCCGAGGTGGGCCAGCATGTGTCGGCCGGCCAGGCGCTGGCGCAACTCGATGCCACCGATCTGCGCCTCGGCCAGCAGGCCGCACAGGCGGCGGTGCGCGCAGCACAGTCGGCCCACGACCTGGCGGCGGCCGAGCTCAAGCGCTACCGCGAACTGCGTGAGCAGGGCTTCATCAGCGGCCTCGAACTGGAACGCCGCGAGACCACGCTGCGGGCGCAGCAGGCGCAGCTCGAGCAGGCGCGCGCGCAGGCCGGCGTGCAGGGCAACCAGGCCGGCTACGCGGTGCTGCAAGCGCCCGCGGCCGGCGTCGTCACCGCCGTGGACGCCGAGCCCGGCGCCGTGCTGGCCGCCGGCACGCCGGTGCTGCGGCTGGCCCACGACGGCCCGCGCGACGTGGTGTTCGCGGTGCCCGAAGACGGCCTCGCCGGCATGCGGCCGCTCCTGGGCAGGACCGGGGCGCTGCGCGTGCGCCCCTGGGGCGGCACGGCCACGCTGCCGGCCACCGTGCGCGAGCTGGCCGCCGCAGCCGACCCGGCGACGCGCACCTTCCAGGTCAAGGCCGACATCGGCAATGCGCCGCTGCAGCTCGGGCAGACGGTGACGGTGTTGCTCGAGTTGCCGCGCCGTGACGGCGTCACCAGGCTGCCCTTGAGTGCGCTGGTGCAGCGGCAGGGCCGCAACGCCGTCTGGCTGCTCGATCGGCAGTCGATGACGGTGCAGGCGCAGCCAGTGGAGGTGGCTGGGGCCGACGGCAATGCAGTCATCGTCACGGCCGGCCTGCGGCCGGGCCAGACGATCGTCACCGCCGGCGTGCACACGCTCACGCCGGGGCAGAAGGTCAAGCTCTACGAAACGCCGTCGGCGCCGGCGGCCACGCCTGCGGCTGCGCCGCGGGACCGCGCGGCGTCTGCCGCCGGCCGCTGAAGGCCGGGCCCGGGCATGGCTGGCGCAGGCAAGGACGAGGCGCCGCCGCGCCTGAGCCCGGCCCAAGGCGGCCGCTCGCGTTTCAATATCTCGCGCTGGGCGCTCGAGCATCCGGCGCTCACGCGGTACTTGATGGTGGTGCTGCTGGTGCTGGGCGTGGCCGCCTACTTCCAGCTCGGGCAGGACGAAGACCCGCCCTTCACCTTCCGTCTCATGGTCGTGCAGGCACGCTGGCCAGGCGCCAGCGCGCAGCAGATGGCCGAGCAGGTCACCGACAAGATCGAGAAGACGCTGCAGGAAGTGCCTCACGCCGACCGCATCCGTTCCTATACCAAGCCCGGCGAGTCGCTGACCATCGTGCAGCTCAAGGACTCGTCGCCGCCCAAGGAGGTGGCCAACAGCTGGTACCAGGCGCGCAAGCGGGTCGGCGACATGCGCAGCACGTTGCCGGCGGGTGTCATCGGCCCGGCCTTCAACGACGACTTCGGCGACGTCTACGGCTCCATCTTTGCCCTGTCGGCCGATGGCTTCACGCCCGAGGAGCTGCGGGTCTTTGCCGATCGCGTGCGCCAGCAGTTGTTGAAGGTGCCCGACGTGGCCAAGGTCGAGACCTTCGGCGCGCAGGCCGAAAAGATCTTCATCGAGATCTCGCACAAGCGCCTGGCGCAGCTCGGTCTGGACATGAACCAGGTCATCGCCCAGCTCGGCGCACAGAACGCCGTTGAGGGTGCCGGCGTGCTCAGCGCCGGCAGCGAGAACCTGCAGGTGCGCGTGGCGGGGCAGTTCAATTCGGTGGACGAGCTGCGGCGCTTTCCCATCCGCGCCACCAACCCGGCCACCGGTGCAGCCAGCACCCTGCGCCTGGGCGACCTGGCCGACGTGCGCCGCGACTACGCCGACCCGCCGGCGGTGCTGGTGCGGCACCAGGGCCGGCAGGTCATCGCGCTGGGCGTGTCCATGGCCAAGGGCGGCGACATCGTCAGGATGGGCCAGGAACTGCAGGCCGCCGTGGCGCGCATGCAGGTCGATCTGCCGGCCGGCATCTCCATCCACCGCATCCAGGATCAGCCGCGCGCGGTGAGCCGATCAGTGGGCGAGTTCGTCGGCGTGCTGGTCGAGGCCGTGCTCATCGTGCTGGTGGTGAGCTTCCTCAGCCTCGGTCTGCATCGCAAGCGCGGACGTTTCGGGTTCGGCATCGACATCTGGCCCGGCCTGGTGGTCGGCATCACGATTCCGCTCGTTCTGGCCATCACCTTCGTGGCGATGTACTACTGGGGCGTCGGGCTGCACAAGATCTCGCTCGGCAGCCTGATCATTGCCCTGGGCCTGCTGGTCGACGACGCCATCATCGCGGTGGAAATGATGGTGCGCAAGCTCGAGGAGGGCTACGACCGCGCCCGCGCCGCCACCTTCACCTACGAGCTGGTGGCCATGCCCATGCTCACCGGCACGCTGATCACTGCCGCCGGCTTCCTGCCCATCGGTCTGGCCAGGAGTTCGGCGGGTGAATACACGTTCGCGATCTTCGCCGTCACGGCAGCGGCGCTGGTCATCTCCTGGGCGGTGTCGGTCTACTTCGTGCCTTACCTCGGCTGGTGGCTCCTGCACACGCGCAAGCAGGTCGACGGCGAGGCGCACGAAGGTGAACTCTTCGGCGGCACCTTCTACACGCACTTTCGTCGCGTCGTCGACTGGTGCGTGCAGCATCGCTGGATCACCATCGGGCTGACCGTGCTCAGCTTCGCCTTGGGGCTGGTCGGCATGTCCCGGGTGCAGCAGCAGTTCTTTCCCGACTCGAGCCGGCCGGAGATCATCGTCGACCTGTGGTTGCCGGAGGGCTCGACGATTCAGCACAGCGACGAGGTCGCGCGCCGCTTCGAGGCCCGCATGATGCGCGAGCCGGGCGTGGACAGCGTCAGCGTCTGGGTCGGCAGCGGCGTGCCGCGCTTCTACCTGCCCATGGACCAGGTGTTCCCGCAAGGCAACGTCAGCCAGGCCATCGTGCTGCCCAAGGGGCTGAAGGAGCGCGAAGCGTTGCGCCTGCGCCTGCCGCAACTGATGGCCAGCGAATTCCCCGAGGTTCGCGGTCGCGTCAAGCTGCTGCCCAACGGGCCGCCGGTGCCGTACCCGGTGCAGTTCCGCGTCGTCGGTGTCGACGCGACACAGCTGCGCGACTGGGCCGACCGCGCCAAGGAGATGCTGCGCGCCCACCCCGGCCTGCGCGGCGTCAACGACGACTGGAACGAGGCCATCAAGGTGCTGCGCCTGGAGGTCGACCAGGACAAGGCGCGCGCCCTGGGCATCACCAGCCAGGCCCTGGCCCAGGCCTCGCGCGTCACCCTGAGCGGCAGCGTCATCGGGCAGTACCGAGAAGGCGACAAGCTGGTGGACATCGTGCTGCGCCAGCCGCTGGAAGAACGCAGCCGCATCACCGACCTGTCCAACGCCTACGTGCCCACCGCCAGCGGCCGCGCCGTGCCGCTGACGCAGGTCGCCAAGGTCGGGTTCGCCTGGGAGCCCGGCGTGATGTGGCGCGAAGGACGCGACTACGCCATTACCGTGCAGGGCGACGTGGTCGAAGGCGTGCAGGGTGCCACCGTCACCGCGCAGCTGTGGCCGGCGCTGCAGCAACTGGCGGCGCAGATGCCACCGGGCTACCGCATCGAAGTCGCCGGCTCGGTGGCCGAGAGCAGCAAAGGTCAGGGGGCGATCGTCGCGGGCGTGCCGCTGATGCTGTTCATCATCTTCACGCTGCTGATGCTGCAGTTGCAGAGCTTCAGCCGCTCGCTGCTGGTGTTCCTGACCGGCCCGCTGGGCATGGCCGGCGTCGCCGCTGCGCTGCTGCTGCTGGACCGCCCCTTCGGCTTCGTGGCGCTGCTGGGCGTGATCGCGCTGATGGGCATGATCATGCGCAATTCGGTGATCCTGATCGACCAGATCGAGCAGGACCGCCACCGCGGCATGCCGGCCTGGGACGCCATCGTCGAGGCCGCCGTGCGGCGCTTCCGGCCCATCGTGCTGACGGCGGCGGCGGCGGTGCTGGCGATGATCCCGCTGTCGCGCAGCGGGTTCTGGGGGCCGATGGCGGTGGCCATCATGGGCGGGCTCGTCGTGGCCACCGCGCTGACGTTGCTGGCGCTGCCGGCGATGTACGCCGCATGGTTTCGCGTGCAGCGCGAGAATGGGCCGCCCGCCTGAAGCCCGGGGCGTGGAATCCCGTCCGTCGTGCCCTGGCGGCGGGCTGACGCTAAAATGCTCGGTTTGCCGCTTGCGGCTCACCGCCCGCGCGGGTGGCGAAATTGGTAGACGCACCAGGTTTAGGTCCTGACGCCTTCACGGGCGTGCCGGTTCGAGTCCGGCCCCGCGCACCAGATCCCGTACTCCCCGGTACACATCGCCCTAGAAGAGACATCATGGCCGTCCAAGTCGAAACCCTGGAAAAGCTCGAACGCCGCATCACGCTGACGCTGGCGGCGGAAACCATCAACGGCGAGGTGGCCAACCGCTTGAAGCACTTGTCGCGCACCGTCAAGGCCGACGGCTTCCGCCCCGGCAAGGTGCCGATGAGCGTGGTCGCGCAACGCTACGGCTATTCGGTGCACTACGAAGTCGTCAACGACCGCGTCGGCGAAGCCTTCAACAGCGCCGCCATCGAAGCCAAGCTGCGCGTTGCCGGCCAGCCGCGCATCACGCAGAAGGACGAGGCACCCGAAGGCACGCTCGCCTTCGACGCCACCTTCGAGGTCTATCCCGAGGTCAAGATCGGCGACCTCAGCCAGGCCGAGGTCGAGCGCGTCTCCACCGAGGTGACCGACGCGGCCATCGACCGCACGATCGAGATCCTGCGCAAGCAACGCCGCACCTTCGGCCTGCGACCGGTGGCCGAGGGGGCGCAGGAAACCGACCGCGTGACGATCGACTTCGAAGGCAAGATCGATGGCGAACCGTTCGCCGGCGGCAAGGCCGAGGACTTCCAGTTCATCATCGGCGAAGGCCAGATGCTCGAGCAGTTCGACTCGGCCGTGCGCGGCATGAAGGTCGGCGAGAGCAAGACCTTCCCGCTGCAGTTCCCGGCCGACTACCACGGCGCCGACGTGGCCGGCAAGGAAGCCGACTTCATGGTCACGGTGAAGAAGATCGAGGCGCAGAACCTGCCCGCCGTCGACGACGCGCTGGCCAAGTCGCTGGGCATCGAGGAGGGCACGGTCGAGGGCCTGCGCGCCGATGTCAGGAAGAACCTCGAACGCGAAGTGAAGTTCCGCGTGCTGGCACGCAACAAGGCCGCGGTGATGGAGGCGCTGGCCCAGGCCGCCGAGCTGGAACTGCCGAACGCGCTGGTGGCGGGCGAGTCCGAGCGCCTGATCGAAGCCGCCCGCGCCGACCTCAAGCAGCGCGGCGTGAAGGACGCCGACACGACGCCGATCCCGGCCGAGATCTTCAAGCCGCAGGCCGAGCGCCGGGTGCGCCTGGGGCTGGTGGTGGCCGAGCTGGTGCGCGCCAACAACCTGCGCGCCAGGCCCGAGCAGCTGCAGGCGCACATCGAAGAGATGAGCCAGAGCTACGAGAAGCCGGCCGAGGTGATGCGCTGGTACCTGAGCGACCGCAAGCGCATGTCCGAGGTCGAGGCCGTCGTCATCGAGAACAACGTTGCCGATTTCGTGCTGTCGCGAGCGTTGGTCACCGACAAGGTGCTACCGTTCGACGAACTGATGACAGCTTCCTGAGCTGGAGGACCCGCGTATGAGCGTGCATGAGACCGTCGGCCTGGGCATGGTGCCCATCGTCATCGAGCAGTCGGGCCGCGGCGAGCGCGCCTACGACATCTACAGCCGGCTGCTGCGCGAGCGCATCATCTTCCTGGTGGGGCCGGTCAACGACGGCACCGCCAACCTGGTGGTGGCGCAGATGCTGTTCCTGGAGAGCGAGAACCCCGACAAGGACATCTTCCTGTACATCAACTCGCCCGGCGGCAGCGTCAGCGCCGGCCTGTCGATCTTCGACACCATGCAGTTCGTCAAGCCCGACGTGTCCACGCTGTGCATGGGCATGGCCGCCAGCATGGGCTCCTTCCTGCTCATGGCAGGCGCCAAGGGCAAGCGCTCGGCACTGCCCAATTCGCGTGTCATGCTGCACCAGCCCTCGGGCGGTGCGCAGGGCCAGGCCAGCGACATCGAGATCCAGGCGCGCGAGATCATCAAGACGCGCGAGCAGCTCAACCGCATCTATGCCGAGCGCACCGGCCAGCCTTACGAGCGCATCGTCGCCGACATGGAGCGCGACTTCTGGATGTCGCCCACCGAAGCTCGCGACTACGGCCTCATCGACCAGGTGCTCGACAAGCGCTCCTGAGCACCCGGGGACGGGCCAGCCCGGCCCGCCCCCGCGGGAGGCCAAGCACAGTGGCCCAGCCCATTGGCTTGGGGGCGCGGGCGCCGAACGGCGCCGCCTTTGGGGCCCATTTCCCGCCGCGTCGCCCCGGGCTCTTCGTCTATGATGGTGCGGAACTCCAAGCTCAACCCCGGACCCAAATCCACCTATGGCCGAAAAGAAGGGCGCCTCCGGCGAAAAGGTTCTGTACTGCTCCTTCTGCGGTAAGAGCCAGCACGAAGTCAAGAAGCTCATCGCGGGTCCCTCGGTGTTCATCTGCGACGAGTGCATCGAGCTGTGCAACGACATCATCCGCGACGAGGTGCCCGCCGAGGGCCCGGCGTCGAAGGGCGGCAAGTCGGACCTGCCGACGCCCGGTGAAATCAAGACCAGCCTCGACCAGTACGTGATCGGCCAGGAACCCGCCAAGCGCACCTTGTCGGTGGCCGTCTACAACCATTACAAGCGCCTCAAGCACATGGCTGCCGGCAACGGCAAGGACGAGGTCGAGCTGACCAAGAGCAACATCCTGCTCATCGGCCCCACCGGCAGCGGCAAGACGCTGCTGGCGCAGACGCTGGCACGCTTGCTCAACGTGCCCTTCGTGATCGCCGACGCCACCACGCTGACCGAAGCCGGCTACGTGGGCGAGGACGTCGAGAACATCATCCAGAAGCTGCTGCAGAACTGCAACTACGACGTCGAGCGCGCGCAGCGCGGCATCGTCTACATCGACGAGATCGACAAGATCAGCCGCAAGGCCGACAACCCCAGCATCACGCGCGACGTGTCGGGCGAAGGCGTGCAGCAGGCGCTGCTGAAGCTCGTCGAAGGCACGATGGCCAGCGTGCCGCCGCAGGGCGGGCGCAAGCACCCGAACCAGGATTTCCTGCAGATCGACACCACCAACATCCTGTTCATCTGCGGCGGCGCCTTCGATGGCCTGGAAAAGGTGATCCAGAACCGCACCGAGAAGTCGGGCATCGGCTTTGCCGCCACCGTGCACAGCAAGACCGAGAAGAAGGCCGCGGACGTGTTCCGCGAGGTCGAGCCCGAGGACCTGATCAAGTTCGGCCTGATCCCCGAACTGGTGGGCCGGCTGCCGGTGGTGGCCACGTTGGGCGAGCTGACGATCGACGCCATGGTGCAGATCCTCACCGAACCCCGCAACGCCCTCGTCAAGCAGTACCAGAAGCTGTTCGCGATGGATGGCGTCGAACTCGAGGTGCGGCCTTCCGCACTGACGGCCATCGCGCGCAAGGCGCTGGCGCGCAAGACCGGTGCCCGCGGCCTGCGCTCGATCATGGAACATTCGCTGATCGACACCATGTTCGACCTGCCCACCTTCGACGGCGTGGCCAAGGTCGTGATCGACGAGCACATCATCGAAGACGGCGCCAAGCCGCTGCTCGTCTACCGCGAAAAGAAGGCCAGCGCCTGAGCGTCCGCCCACCCGGCCCGGCCGGGAGCGCGGCTTGCATTTCCCCTCTCGGGCCCCAGATGGGCCTGAGAAAGTGAGGTCTTCAATGTCCGGACATCCCATCCTTCCCTCGGAACCGATCACGCTGCCGCTGCTGCCGCTGCGCGACGTGGTGGTCTTCCCGCACATGGTCATCCCGCTGTTCGTGGGGCGGCCGAAGTCGATCAAGGCGCTCGAGGCGGCCATGGAGTCGGGCCGCCAGATCATGCTGGTGGCACAGAAGGCCGCCGGCAAGGACGAGCCGCGCGCCGACGACATGTTCGAGGTCGGCTGCGTCTCCAGCATCCTGCAGATGCTCAAGCTGCCCGACGGCACCGTGAAGGTGCTCGTCGAAGGCGTGCAGCGCGCCACCACCAACAGCATCACCGAGACCAGCGAGCACTTCGTCGGCGAGGTCGTGCCGGTGCCATCCGCTGCCGAGGCCACGCCCGAGATCGAGGCCCTGCGCCGCGCCGTGACGCAGCAGTTCGACCAGTACGTCAAGCTGAACAAGAAGATCCCGCCCGAGATCCTGACTTCGATCTCCGGCATCGACGACCCGGGCCGCCTGGCCGACACCATCGCTGCGCATCTGCCGCTGAAGCTGGAAGCCAAGCAGGCCGTGCTCGACCTGTTCTCGGTGCCCAAGCGGCTCGAGAAGCTGCTCGAGCTGCTCGAGCACGAGGTCGACATCCTGCAGGTTGAAAAGCGCATCCGCGGCCGCGTCAAGCGGCAGATGGAGAAGAGCCAGCGCGAGTACTACCTCAACGAGCAGGTCAAGGCGATCCAGAAGGAACTCGGCGACGGTGAAGAAGGCGCCGACCTGGAGGACCTGGAAAAGAAGATCAAGGCCGCGCGCATGAGCAAGGAAGGGCGCAAGAAGGCCGAATCCGAGCTCAAGAAGCTCAAGCTGATGTCGCCGATGTCGGCCGAAGCCACCGTGGTGCGCAACTACATCGACACGCTGGTCAACCTGCCGTGGGCCAAGAAGACCAAGGTCAAGAACGACCTCGTCTATGCCGAGGACGTGCTCAACGAGGACCATTTCGGGCTGGAGAAGGTCAAGGACCGCATCCTGGAGTACCTCGCGGTGCAGCAGCGCGTCGACAAGGTCAAGGCGCCCATCCTGTGCCTGGTGGGTCCCCCGGGCGTGGGCAAGACCTCGCTGGGCCAGAGCGTGGCGCGCGCCACCGGGCGCAAGTTCGTGCGCATGGCGCTGGGCGGCATGCGCGACGAGGCCGAGATCCGCGGCCACCGCCGCACTTACATCGGCAGCATGCCGGGCAAGGTGCTGCAGAGCCTGAGCAAGGTCGGCACGCGCAACCCGCTGTTCCTGCTCGACGAGATCGACAAGCTGGGCATGGACTTCCGCGGCGACCCCTCCAGCGCGTTGCTGGAGGTCCTCGACCCCGAGCAGAACCACACCTTCAGCGACCACTACGTCGAGGTCGACTTCGACCTGTCCGACGTGATGTTCGTGGCCACCAGCAACTCGATGAACATCCCGCCAGCCCTGCTGGACCGCATGGAAGTCATCCGCCTGGCCGGCTACACCGAGGACGAAAAGCTCAACATCGCCCAACGCTACCTGCTGCCCAAGCAGCAGAAGAACAACGGCGTCAAGGACCACGAGATGGACCTCACCGAGGGCGCCATCCGCGGCATCATCCGTTACTTCACGCGCGAAGCCGGCGTGCGTTCGCTCGAGCGCGAGATCTCCAAGATCTGCCGCAAGGTCGTCAAGGGCCACCAGCTCAAGCAGTACCAGGGGCAGGTGGTCGTGACCGCCGACAACCTGAACGACTTCCTGGGTGTGCGCAAGTACGACTTCGGTCGCGCCGAGAAGAAGAACCAGATCGGGCAGGTCGTGGGCCTGGCGTGGACCGAGGTGGGCGGCGACCTGCTGACCATCGAAGCCACGGTGATGCCGGGCAAGGGCAACATCATCCGCACCGGCCTGCTCGGCGACGTGATGAAGGAGTCGGTCGAGGCCGCGCGCACGGTGGTGCGCAGCCGCGCCCGCCGCTTGGGGCTCAAGGACGAGATCTTCGAGAAGCGTGACATGCACATCCACGTGCCCGACGGCGCCACGCCCAAGGATGGCCCGAGCGCCGGCGCCGCCATGACCACGGCGCTGGTTTCGGCCCTGTGCGGCATCCCGGTTCGCGCCGACGTGGCGATGACGGGCGAGATCACGCTGCGCGGCGAGGTCACGGCCATCGGCGGCCTGAAGGAGAAGCTGCTCGCGGCCCACCGCGGCGGCGTCAAGACGGTGCTGATTCCCGAAGACAACGTCAAGGATCTGCAGGAGATCCCGGAGAACGCGAAGAACAATCTCGAAATCGTGCCGGTGCGCTGGATCGACCAGGTGCTGGAGATCGCTCTGGAGCGCGTGCCCGAGGCGCTGGCCGACGAGGAGCCCGTGGCCGCAGCTCCGGCAGCAGCGGCCAAGGCAGAGGTGGCCGCTCCGGCTCCGGCTGCCGACGGGCTGCCCCACTGACGCCCGAGGGCGACGCTGGCGCGCGATCGCCAGCGTCGCGCCTGCGATTTGCAGCCGGGCTGAAAACCATCGTATAATTTTCGGCTCGACGCAGCTGAAAGGCAGTTTCGAGGCGACGCGGGAATAGCTCAGTTGGTAGAGCGCAACCTTGCCAAGGTTGAGGTCGCGAGTTCGAGTCTCGTTTCCCGCTCCAGAATCTTCATGACAAGGGAAGCCTCGGCTTCCCTTTGTTTTGTTAGCATGGATTCCACGGCGCGATAGCAAAGCGGTTATGCAACGGATTGCAAATCCGTCCAGTCCGGTTCGACTCCGGATCGCGCCTCCAGACCGCCGAGCGCCTCGATTCGCCCGCTCGCAATTCCTGCTCAGGCCCGGCAATGCCGGGCCTTTTTGCATCATGCCCATGACTTAGCGGTGACTTCAAGGCGGCACGCCGCGAGCTCGCCGCCAAGATCCGTCAGCGCACGGCGGCTGTACGATCCCTGCCGATCAGGTCAACTCGGGGAGTCGCCATGTCTGACGCCGTCCATCCACGGCACGCCGCGCGCGACGGTGCGTTGCAGACGGTGGGATTCGCGCTCGTCGGCGCCGGCTCGGTGGGTCACGGCGTGTTCCACCAGTCCCTGATCACGCCTGGCGTGGAGTGCCGCGTCGTGTGCGACATCCACACCGACCGCGCCCTGGCCCTGGTCGATCCGAAACGTCCGTCGCGCCTGGTCACGAGCGCCGGCGGACTGGCCGACTGCATCCTGCGCGGCGAGATCGCGGTCTGCGACGATGCCGCGCTGGCGGCCACGGCTCCCGGCGTCGACGTGTACTTCGACGCGTCCACCGCGATCGGTGCCGCTCCCCAGTCGATCCTTGCCGCGATGTCCGCCGGCAAGCACGTCGTGATGATGAACGCCGAAGCCGACGCACTCTTCGGCCCGCTGTTCTGGCACGAGGCGCAGCGCCATGGCGTGGCCTACACCTCGTCGGACGGCGACCAGCCCGCGGTGATCGCGCGGCTGGCCGAGGAACTGCGCTTCTACGGCTTCGAGTTCGTCATGGGCGGCAACATCAAGGGTTTCCTCGACCGCTACACGGATCCGGTGAAGATCCTGCCCGAGGCCCGCAAGCGCGGACTCGATCCGCAGATGTGCTCCTCGTACACCGACGGCACCAAGCTGTGCGTCGAGATGTCGATCGTGGCCAACGCACTGGGCTGCGACGTGGCGCGCCCCGGCATGTACGGGCCGGCCATGCGGGAGGCCACCGAACTGTTCGATCACTTCGCCCTGGCCGAGCTGTGGTCGCCCGGCCGGCCCCCGCTGGTCGACTACGTGCTCGGTGCCAAGCCCAAGGGCGGGGTGTTCGCGGTGGGCTACACCGACGATCCCTACCAGCGCCGGATGCTCGACTGGTTCCCGCCGGAGATCGGCCCTGGACCTTTCTACGTGCTCACGCGTCCCTACCACCTGGTGCATCTGGAAACGATGCGCACGGTGCTCGAAGTCGCCCGCACGGGCCGGTCGCTGATCGCGCCGCGTTTCGGCATGCGCACGGGTGTGGTGTGTCGCGCCAAGCGCGCACTCGGCGCTGGAGACGTGCTCGACGGCCCGGGCGGCTTCGCGACCTACGGGCTGATAGAGAACAGTGCCGACGGCGCTGCCACGGGACTGCCGATCTGCCTGTCCGCCGGCGCCCGGCTGCGGCGCGCGATCGCCGGCGACGAACGCATCGGCTGGGACGACGTCGAACTCGCCACCCTGGAGGCCGACGCGGTAGCGGCGTGGCGGCGGGCGTCGGAACCGCGATGACCGGCGGCTCGGCGCCGCCGCGAACGCCGCGCCTGGCGCCCTCGGTCACTTACGGACTCGTCACCTACCGTCAGGAGGCCTTCGTCCAGCAGGCGCTGCGGTCGGCGCTGGCGCAGGATTACCAGCCGCTGGAGATCGTGCTGTGCGACGACGCTTCGCCCGACGGGACCTGGGAACGTGCCTGCGAGGTCGCCGCCGCGTACCGCGGGCCGCATACCCTGCGCTTGCACCGCAACGAGCGCAACCTGGGCATCGGCAACTTCAACCGCCTGATGGAACTGGCCAGCGGCGACCTCGTCGTGATTGCCCATGGCGACGACTACTCGCGCGCCGAGCGCGTGCGCCGGATCGTCGACATCTGGTTGCGGACCGGGGCATCCATGATCGTCAGCAACTGGCTCGTGGTCGACGCTCGTGGTCGACGCCTGTCTTACGGGCAGCCGCCGGGAAGGCGCGTGTCGCTGGCACTGCACGACCTGGCGGCGCGCGGGCGCGCCCCGGTCACGCTCGGCGCCGTGCTCGCGTGGCAGCGGCGTGTCTTCGACGAGTTCGGGCCGCTGGATGCCGAGCGCTCGGCGGTGACCACGGACTACATATTGCCGTTCCGGGCGGCCCTGCTCGACGGCATTGCCTATGTCGATGCCCCGCTCGTCGACGTGCGCAGCCACGACGGCCAGAAACACAGCCGCTACCTCGGGGACAAACACGACGCCCTGGCCGCCACCGAAGGCCAGCGAGCCAACCAGATGATGCAGGGCCTGTACATGCTCGACACCCTGGACGAGGCGGCCCGGCGCCAGCTCAAGCCGGCCCAGACGCTGGAAGAGGCCCGCGCCTTGGTGCATCGTTTCCTGCTCGGCGTCGCCCATGACTGGCGCACGGCGCGCAACGGCCTGTACGCGAGCGGCCGACGGGCGCGCTGGCTGCCGCTGGAGCCGTGACGGCAGCTTCCTTCGTCGGACCCGTTCGGTTTCTGCGCCGCACCCATAATCGCCGCGCGCCCGGATGGCGAAATCGGCAGACGCAGCGGACTTAAAATCCGCGGCCCTCTCAAGGGGCATGCGGGTTCGAACCCCGCTCCGGGCACCACACCCGCCACACCTGCGAGGACGCCGGCATGCCGCAGATCGCCACCGACTCGCTCAACCCGGGCGTGAAGAAGCGTGAAGTCCTCGGTTGGGCGATGTACGACTTCGCCAACTCGGGCTACACGACAGTCGTGCTGACGGCGGTGTTCAACGCCTACTTCGTGGGCGTGGTGGCCGGCGGCGCGGCCTGGGGCACGCTGGCCTGGACGCTGGCGCTGGGGCTGTCGAACCTGGTGGTGATGTTCACGATGCCGGCGCTGGGCGCCTACGCCGACCTGCGCGCCGCCAAGAAGCGGCTGCTGCTGTTCACCACCGCCGGCTGCGTCGGGGCCACCGCCTGGCTGGCCGACGTCGGCCCGGGTGACCTGGGGCTGGCCGTGGCCGCCCTCGTGCTGTCCAACATCTTCTACGCCTACGGCGAATCGCTGACCGCGGCCTTCCTGCCCGAACTGGCGCGGCGCGAGGCCATCGGCCGTGTCTCGGGCTGGGGCTGGAGCTTCGGCTACTTCGGCGGCATGCTGACACTCGGGTTGAGCCTGGGCTACGTGCTGTGGGCGCAGGGGCAGGGCATGACGGCGCAGCAGTTCGTGCCGGTGACGATGCTCATCACCGCGGCGGTCTATGCGTTGGCGTCCATCGGTACCTTCGTGCTGCTGAAGGAACGCGCCGTGGCGCAACCCGACGTGGCGCACGCCGGCGTCGCCGCGTCGATGCGGCGCCTGGCGCGGACCTGGCACGAGGCGCGCCGCTACCAGGACTTCAGCTGGCTGTTGCTGTGCGCGGTGTTCTACCAGGCCGGCATCGCGGTGGTCATCGCGCTGGCGGCGGTCTATGCCGAGCAGGTGCTGGGCTTCAAGCAGACCCAGACCATGGCGCTGGTCTTCCTGGTCAACATCGCCTCGGCGCTGGGCGCCTTTGCCTTCGGCTACTGGCAGGACCGCATCGGCCACCGGCCGGCGCTGGCCGTCACGCTGTGGGGCTGGATCCTGATGACACTGCTGGCCGTCGCCGCCACCACGCCGACCTTGTTCTGGGTGGCGGCAGTGGTCGCCGGGCTGTGCATGGGCAGCAGCCAGTCGGCCGGACGCGCATTGGCCGGGCTGTTCGCGCCGGCCGAACGCCTGGCCGAGTTCTACGGGCTGTGGACCTTCGCGGTGCGGCTGTCGGCGATCGTCGGCCCCATCACCTACGGCCTGGTGACGCTGCTGAGCGGCGGCAACCACCGCCTGGCAATCCTGTCGACGGGCCTGTTCTTTGCCGCCGGGCTGGTGGTCCTGCGCCGCGTCGATGTCGCCCGCGGCAGCGCCGCGGCACGAAGTGCGGGCTAAAATAGTACGGTCGTTCTATTTTCTTGCCCTGCTCGGCCGTCCGACAGGCGCCGACGCCTAGAATCGCCGCCATCACATCAACGTCAACAAGAGCCCAGGAGCGTCACTCATGAAGGTGCTGGTTCCCGTCAAGCGGGTGGTCGACTACAACGTCAAGGTGCGCGTAAAGAGCGACGGCAGCGGCGTCGACATCGCCAACGTCAAGATGAGCATGAACCCCTTCGACGAGATCGCCGTCGAAGAGGCCGTGCGGCTGAAGGAGAAGGGCGTGGTCACCGAGATCGTCGCCGTCTCCTGCGGCGTCACGCAGTGCCAGGAGACGCTGCGCACGGCGATGGCCATCGGTGCCGACCGCGCCATCCTCGTCGAGTGCGCCGACGAACTGCAGCCGCTGGCAGTGGCCAAGCTGCTGAAGGCGCTGGTCGACAAGGAGCAGCCGGGCCTGGTGATCGTCGGCAAGCAGGCCATCGACGACGACTGCAACCAGACCGGCCAGATGCTGGCGGCGCTGGCGGGCATGCCGCAGGGCACCTTCGCGTCCAAGGTCGAAGTCGCCGACGGCCACGCGCAAATCACGCGCGAGGTCGACGGTGGCGTGGAGACGCTCAAGCTCAGGCTGCCGGCCGTCATCACCACCGACCTGCGGCTGAACGAGCCACGCTACGTCACGCTGCCCAACATCATGAAGGCCAAGAAGAAGCCGCTCGAGGTGCTCAAGCCGGCCGGCCTGGGCGTCGACGTGACGCCGCGCATCAAGACACTGAAGGTCGTCGAGCCGCCCAAGCGCGGCGCCGGCGTCAAGGTGCCCGACGTGGCCACGCTGGTGGCCAAGCTCAAGAACGAAGCGAAGGTGATCTGACCATGGCCGCACTCGTCATAGCCGAACACGACAACGACACCATCAAGGGCGCGACCCTGAACACCGTGACGGCGGCGCTGCAGTGCGGCGGCGACGTCCATGTGCTGGTTGCCGGCGCCCGCGCCGCCGGCGCGGCCCAGGCCGCGGCCGGCATAGCCGGCGTGGCCAAGGTGCTGCACGCCGACGCGCCAGGTCTGAACCACGGCGTGGCCGAGAACCTGGCAGCGCAGGTGGTGGCCGTCGCCCAGGCTTACACGCACCTGCTGTTTCCGGCCACCGCGAGCGGCAAGAACGTGGCGCCGCGCGTCGCCGCGCTGCTCGACGTGGCGCAGGTCAGCGACGCCATGAAGGTCGTCTCGCCCGACACCTTCGAGCGCCCGATCTACGCCGGCAATGCCATCGCCACCGTGCAAAGCACCGACGCCATCAAGGTCATCACCGTGCGCACCACCGGTTTCGACGCCGCTGCCGCCACCGGTGGCAGTGCCGCGGTGGAGAGCGTCGCCGCAGTGGCCGACGCCGGCAGCTCCAGCTTCCTGGGCAGCGAGATCGCCAAGCTCGACCGGCCCGAACTCACGGCGGCCAAGGTCATCGTCAGCGGCGGCCGCGCGCTGGGCTCCAGCGACAAGTTCAACGAGATCCTGATGCCGCTGGCCGACAAGCTCGGCGCTGCCCTGGGCGCCAGTCGCGCCGCGGTGGACGCCGGCTACGCACCCAACGACTGGCAGGTCGGCCAGACCGGCAAGATCGTCGCCCCGCAGCTGTACTTCGCGGTCGGCATCAGCGGCGCCATCCAGCACCTGGCCGGCATGAAGGACAGCAAGGTCATCGTGGCCATCAACAAGGACGCCGAGGCGCCGATCTTCAGCGTCGCCGATTACGGCCTGGAGGCCGACCTCTTCAGCGCCGTGCCCGAGCTGACGGCCAGCCTCTGAACCGCCCTGGCGTTTCCTTGGCAGCTGAATCGCACACCCAAGGGCGCCGTCGTGGCGCCCTTGTCGCATCAGGAGACCCGACATGAGCTACCGCGCCCCCGTCAAGGACATGCTGTTCGTGATGAAGGAACTCGCCGGCATCGACGCCATCGCGCAGCTGCCCGGTTACGAGGACGCCGGCTACGACACCGCTGCGGCGGTGCTGGACGAATGCGCCAAGTTCAACGAAGGCGTGGTCGCGCCGCTGAACGCCGACAGCGACAGGAATCCGTCGACGTTCCGGGACGGCCAGGTCCACACGTCGGCCGGCTTCAAGGGGGCCTTTCGCCAGTTCGCCGACGGGGGCTGGCAAGGCCTGCAGCACCCGGCCGACTTCGGCGGCCAGGGACTGCCCAAGCTGATCCACGCCGCCTGCAGCGAGATGGTCAACAGCGCCAGCATCAGCTTCGCGCTGTGCCCGCTGCTCACCGACGGCGCCATCGAGGCGCTGCTCACCGCCGGCTCGCCCGCGCAGCAGGCGGCCTACATCCCGAAGATGATCGACGGCTCGTGGACCGGCTCGATGAACCTCACCGAGCCGCAGGCCGGCAGCGACCTGTCGGTGGTGCGCACGCGTGCCGAGCCGCAACCCGACGGCAGCTACAAACTTTTCGGCACCAAGGTCTTCATCACCTACGGCGAGCACGACCTGGCCGAGAACATCGTCCACCTCGTTCTGGCGCGCGTGAGTGGCGCGCCCGAGGGCGTGAAGGGCATCTCGCTGTTCATCTGCCCCAAGTTCGTCGTCAACGCCGACGGCAGCCTGGGCGCACGCAACGACGTGCATTGCGTGAGCATCGAACACAAGCTGGGCATCAAGGCCAGCCCGACGGCGGTGCTGCAGTTCGGCGACCATGGCGGCGCCGCGGCCACCCTCGTCGGCCAGGAAAACCGCGGCCTGGAGTACATGTTCATCATGATGAACGCGGCGCGCTTCGGCGTCGGCGTGCAGGGCGTCGCGCTGGCCGAGCGGGCCTACCAGAAGGCGGTGCAGTACGCGCGTGACCGCGTGCAGGGGCGCCCGGTCGATGGCTCGCCGAACGCCACCGCGCCCATCCTCCACCACCCCGACATCCGGCGCATGCTGATGACCATGCGCGCCCACACCGAAGGCTGCCGCGCGATGGCCCTGGTGGCCGCGGCGGCCTACGATGCCACCCACGCGCACCCCGACGCCGAGGTGCGCAAGCAGAACCGCGCCTTCTACGAATTCATGGTGCCCTTGATCAAGGGCCTGGCCACCGAGATGAGCCTGGACGTGGCGAGCTGGGGCGTGCAGGTGCACGGCGGCATGGGCTACATCGAGGAGACCGGCGCGGCGCAGTACCTGCGCGACGCCAAGATCCTGACCATCTACGAAGGCACGACGGCGATCCAGGCCAACGACCTGGTGGGCCGCAAGACGGCGCGCGACGGCGGCGCAGTGGCGCGTGCCATCGCGGCGCAGGTCGAAGCCTGTGTTGGCCAGCTGCGGGCCCGCGACAGCGCTGCCTGCCGTGCCACGGCGGCGCGCCTGGCGACGGCGCGGCAGGCCTTCGTGGACGTGGTGGACTTCGTCGTCGCGCAAAACCGGGCCAACCCCAGCGCCGTCTTCGCCGGCAGCGTGCCCTACCTGATGCTGGCCGGCACGGTGGTCGCCGGCTGGCAGATGGCGCGTGCCCTGATGGTCGCCGAAGACCGCCTGGCCGAAGGCAGCGACACCGCCTTCATGCAGGCCAAGATCGCCACCGCGCGTTTCTACGCCGACCACATCCTGAACAAGACCTCGGGCCTGCGCGACAGCATCGTCGAAGGCGCCGAGTCCGTCACTGCCATGGCGCTGGAGGCCTACTGATGTCCCTGCCCCCCGCACTGCAGCGCGTGCCGCTGCCGATCATCGGCGCGCCGATGTTCATCATCAGCCAGCCCCGGCTCGTCATCGAGCAGTGCAAGGCCGGCATCGTCGGCTCGATGCCGGCGCTCAACGCGAGGCCGGCGTCGCAGCTCGACGACTGGCTGGCCGAGATCACCGAGACGCTGGCCGCCTGGGACCGCGACCACCCCGAGACGCCGGCCGCGCCCTTCGCGATCAACCAGATCGTGCACAAGAGCAACGACCGGCTCGACCAGGACATGGCCGTCTGTGCCAGGCACAAGGTGCCGATCGTCATCACCTCGCTGGGCGCGCGCACGGATGTCTTCGACGCCGTGCACGGCTGGGGCGGCGTCGTGCTGCACGACGTCATCAACAACACCTTCGCGCACAAGGCCATCGACAAGGGCGCCGACGGCCTGGTCGCGGTGGCCGCCGGCGCCGGTGGCCATGCCGGCGTGAAGAGCCCGTTCGCGCTGGTGCAGGAAATCCGCGAGTGGTTCGGCGGCCCGCTGGCGCTGTCCGGCGCCATCGCCACGGGCGAGTCGGTGCTGGCCGCGCTGGCAGCGGGGGCCGACTTCGCCTACATCGGCTCGGCCTTCATCGCCACCACCGAGGCGCGCGCGCCCGACGCGTACAAACAATGCATCGTCGACAGCAGCAGCGACGACATCGTCTATTCCAGCCTGTTCACGGGCGTGCACGGCAACTACCTCAAGCCTTCGATCCGCAACGCCGGACTGGACCCCGACCACCTGCCCGAGAGCGACCCCAGCAAGATGGACTTCGGCGGTGGCGAAGGCTCGAAGAAGGCCTGGAAGGACATCTGGGGCTGCGGCCAGGGCATAGGCGCTGTCAAGGCCGTCGTTCCGGTGGCCGAGCGTGTGGCACAGCTGCGTGCCGAGATGGCGGCGGCGTGTCGGCGCCTGGTGTCCATGCGCGCGCTGACCAGGCTCGGCTGCGCCGACCTGTGAAGGCCGGCACCTTGGCCCGCGCGCGGGGCGCGCGATGAGTCGCCGCCGACAGGCCGTCGTCAACTCGCGCCTGTTCGACAGCGCCAGCGGCACGCTGCGGCCGCACAGCACCGTCGTCATCGAAGGCCAGCGCATCGTCGCCGTGACCCAAGAGGCGCTGCAGGTCGACGACGCCGAACTCATCGACGCCGGCGGCCGTGTCGCGCTGCCCGGGCTCATCGATGCCCACGTCCACGTCGTGGCCGTCTCGGCCGACCTGGTGGGCCTGGCGCTGCAGCCGCCGTCGCTGGTGGGCGCGCAGAGCAGCCACGTCATGCGCGGCATGCTGATGCGCGGTTTCACCACCGTGCGCGACGCCGCGGGTGCCGACTTCGGCCTGCAGGAGGCGGTGGCGCGCGGTCTGTACGAGGGGCCGCGCCTGTTCATCTCGGGATTCCCGATCTCGCAGACCGGCGGCCACGCCGACATGCGGCCCAAGGGCGTGCGCGGCAGCGGCATGTTCTGCAGTTGTGCCGGCATCGGCCTCGTCGGCGCCATCGCCGACGGCGTCGGCGAAGTGCGGCGCGCCGTGCGCGAGCAGGTGCGCCACGGCGCCAACCAGATCAAGATCATGGCCGGCGGCGGCATCAGCAGCCCCACCGACCCCATCGACGGCACGCAGTTCTCGCGCGACTAACTGCGTGCCGCGGTCGAGGAAGCCGAGGCCGCCAACCTCTACGCGCTGGCGCATGCGTATTCGCCGCGTGCCGTGACGCGCGCGGTGCAGGCCGGCGTGCGCAGCATCGAACACGGCAACCTCATCGACGAGGCCACGGCCCGCGTGATGAAGCAGCACGGCGCCTACCTGGTGCCCACGCTGTCGACCTACGCCGCGCTGGCCGACGAAGGCCAGCGCCTGGGCTGGAGCGCGGCGATGATGGACAAGCTGGCCAGCGTGCGCTCGCGGGGCATCGAGGCGGTGCGGATCGCGCGCGCCGAGGGCGTGCCTGTGGTCTTCGGCACCGACCTGCTGGGCCACATGCACGCGCGGCAGTCGGGCGAGTTCGCGCTGCGCTCGGCGGCGATGCCGCCAGTGGAGGCGCTGCAGAGTGCGACCATCACCGCCGCGCGGCTGATGGGCCAGGAAGCGCACATCGGCCAGCTCGTTGCCGGCGCCTGGGCCGACCTGCTGGTGGTCGATGGCGACCCGACGCAAGGTCTCGAGATGCTCGCCGAGCCCGAACAGGGCATCCGCTTGCTCATGCAGGCCGGACGCGTCGTGCGCAACCGGCTCGCCGCCTGAGAAAAGGATCGGGGCCCCGCGGGGCCCCGACTCGACAGCCGATCCTGTGCTCAGCGGATCGACGTGAAGCGCGCTTCCGGCCGGTCGTCCGAGCGGTGCACCGTCGTCACGTTGGCCTTCATGGCCCAGGGGCGCATCTGGTGGTGGATCGGGATCAGCAGCACCTCGTCCTTGATGCGCAGCAGGGCCTCCTTGATCATCGCGTTGCGCTTGGCGACATCGGTCTCGCTTTTCATCGCGTCGGTCAGGCGGTCGACCACCGGGTCGCTGACCTTGGAGAAGTTGAAGTTGCCGTCGGCCCCCGAGGTGCGGGTGCGCGCCAGCGACTGGATCATGTACTGCGCGTCGTAGGTGGCCACGCCCCAGCCCAGCATGTAGAGCGAGGAATCGAAGTTCTGGAACTTCTGGCTGAAGGTGGCCATGTTCTCGGCCACCAGCGACGCCTTGACGCCGATGCGTGCCCACATCGCGATCACCGCCTGGCAGATCTTCTCGTCGTTGACATAGCGGTTGTTGGGGCAGTTCAGACGCACCTCGAAGCCATTCGGGTAGCCGGCCTCGGCCAGCAGCTGCCTGGCGCGTCCGGCGTCCGCCTTCAGCGGCGTGTCGAGTTCCTTGCTGTGGCCGTTGACTCCCGGTGCCACCATCAGCGCGGCCGGGATGGACATGCCGCTCATGGTGCTGCGACGGATCGCCTCGCGGTCGATGGCCAGGCTCAGCGCCTGCCGCACGCGCTTGTCCTTGAAGGGGTTCTTGCCCTTGACGTTGCTGTACTTGAGCTCGGCGCTGCCCATGTCGGGCGCGAAGAAGATCGTCCGCACCTCGGGCCCGTCGACGATCTTGAGTTTCTTGTCGGTGCGCAGGCGCACGATGTCCTGGGTCGGGATGTCGGTGAGCATGTCCACGTCGCCCGACAGGAGGGCGGCCACCCGGGTGCCTTCGGCCTTGATCGGCGTATAGACGACCTGGGCCACGTTGCCCTGGTGTTTGTCCCACCAGGCCTCGTTGCGCGCCATCATGATGCGCTGCTCGGGCTGCCAGCCGAGGATGCGGTAAGGCCCGGTACCCATGACGTTGCGGGTCGCGAAGTTCTCCTCCTTGGCCTTGTAGTCCTGCACCTTGGTGGCGTTGTTCTTCTCCGCCCAGGCCTTGCTCATGATGCGGAAGTCGACGATGTTGCGCAGCAGGATGGGGTTGGGCGCGGAGAGCACCAGGTCGATGGTGTGCGAGTCGATCTTCTTCACGTCGCTGATGCCGGTGACGTAGATCTGCATCGTGCCCTGCGGCTGCTTGATGCGGCCGAAGGAGAACAACACGTCGTCGGCGGTGAAGGGCGAGCCGTCGTGGAACCTGACGCCCTTGCGCAGTTCGAAACGCACCTGTGTCGGGCTGACGAAGGTCCACTTCGTGGCCAGGGCCGGCTCGATCTGGTAGCTGGCGTCGTAGCGCGTCAGCCCTTCGTAGGCGTGCATCAGGATGGCGTTGGTCGTCGCATGGTTCTGCGAATGCGGGTCCATCGTCAGGATGTCGTTCTGCGCCGCCCAGCGCAGCGTTTGTGCCTGCGCGGGCAGCGCTGGCGCGACGGCCAAGACCGCGGCAAGCAACAGGGCTTCGATCTTCATGGAGCGTTCCTTCAAGAGGTACGGAAAACCTTCGATGTTAGGGCCCGTGCCGGGCAGCGGCAGCCGGGAAAGTCCGGGTCCAGGTGACGGCCGACCGGGCGTGGACGGCCGGCGTCGGCGCTCCCGCAGCCCGCCGTGGCGTCGCGTCCGGCACACGCCGGGTGCAACGCACGGACGCCTTGTCAGCAAACCGTAGGGGTGGCAGGCGCCCAATACGGCAGCCGTACAGATACGGGCGTGGTGATAGAGTCCTGCGCCTGTAGAAGACACGGTCCTTCCCGTCCCCTTGCTGGTGTTCGACAAGCAGCAAGGCGGGTCGCGATCCGCTCGCCCGGTGCAGCCGGGGCCGCGGAAGGTTGATCAACCCATCGCAAGCGCTGGAAACCGGCGCGAAAGGTGAGCGAAAGATGATGCAGCAGTACAGGTCCAACTCGTACCTGTTCGGGGGCAACGCCCCCTATGTCGAGGAGCTGTACGAGGCTTACCTCGACAATCCCGGCAGCGTGCCCGACAACTGGCGCACCTACTTCGACAACCTGCAGCACGTGCCTGCCGTCGACGGCAGCGACAGCCGCGACGTCGCCCATGCCCCGGTCGTCGAGTCCTTCGCGCAACGGGCCAAGGCCAATGCCTTTGCCCTGAAGGCCAGCGAGGCCGACCTCGCGGTGGCGCGCAAGCAGGTCCACGTGCAGTCGCTGATCGCGGCCTATCGTTTCCTGGGCGCGCGCTGGGCCGACCTGGACCCGCTCAAACGCACCGAACGGGCCAAGATCCCCGAGCTCGAACCGGCGTTCTACGACCTGTCCGAGTCGGACATGGACATCACGTTCTCGGCCGCCAACACGTATTTCGGCAAGGCCGAGAACATGACGCTGCGCGAGATCGTGCAGGCGCTGCGCGAGACCTACTGCGGCACCATCGGCGTCGAGTTCATGCATTGCACCGACCCGGCCGAGAAGCGCTGGTGGCAGGAGCGCCTGGAGTCGATCCGCAGCAAGCCCAGCTTCACGGCGGCGCAGAAGATCCACATCCTGGAACGCCTGACGGCGTCCGAGGGCCTGGAGCGCTACCTGCACACGAAGTACGTCGGCCAGAAGCGGTTTTCGCTCGAGGGCGGCGAGAGTTTCATCGCCAGCATGGACGAACTCGTGCAGCGCGCCGGCGAGCAGGGCGTGCAGGAGATCGTCATCGGCATGGCCCACCGCGGGCGGCTGAACGTGCTCGTCAACACCCTGGGCAAGATGCCCAAGGACCTGTTCGCCGAGTTCGACCACACCGCGCCCGAGGCGCTGCCGGCCGGCGACGTGAAGTACCACCAGGGCTTCTCAAGCGACGTCACCACCCCCGGCGGCCCGGTGCACCTGAGCCTGGCCTTCAACCCCAGCCACCTGGAGATCGTCAACCCGGTGGTCGAAGGCTCGGTCAAGGCGCGCATGGACCGCCGCGGCGACAAGACCGGCGCGCAGGTGCTGCCGGTGCTGGTGCACGGCGACGCGGCCTTCGCCGGCCAGGGCGTGGTGATGGAGACGCTGGCGCTGGCGCAGACGCGCGGCTACTTCACGGGCGGCACCGTGCATCTGGTGATCAACAACCAGATCGGCTTCACCACCAGCGACCCGCGCGACAGCCGCTCGACGCTGTACTGCACCGACGTCGTCAAGATGGTCGAGGCGCCGGTGCTGC
>CAYJOA010000008.1:39383-51120 GCA_964371495.1 uncultured Rubrivivax sp. | reverse complement strand
AGGCCGGCGACAAGATCACCATCGGCTGGGTCGACAACAAGGGCGACAAGCGCACTGACGACGCCACGGTCAGCTGAAGGCCTCGTCGCTCCCTTACCGACCGAGAGGTCTTCATGGCCCTGCGCAGTGTTCTCCTTGCCGTTGTCGTCGCCACCAGCGCTCTTGCCGCATCGGCGCAGGACAAGGTCGTCTACCACTTCGACAATACCGCGGCCCAGGCGCTGCGGGGGTTGCGCACCCTGCGCAACCACCTCGACGTCGACCCGGCGGCCCGGATCACCGTTGTTGCGCACGCCGATGGCGTCGACTTCCTGATGGAGGGCGCCAAGGACAACAACGGCAGCGCCTTTGCCGGCCCGGTATCGGCGCTGGTGGCGCGCGGCGTCAAATTCGAGATCTGCGAGATCACGCTGCGGGACCGCAACCTCAAGAAGGACCAGTTCATTCTCGAGGCCGAGTACACGCCCTCGGGCGTCGTGCGCATCGCCAAGCTGCAGCTCGCGGGCAACGCCTATATCAAGCCGTGAGCTTGCTGCCAGCCGCAGCCCTTGCTCCCCGAGCTGGATCTTGTCGAGCACAATATGCGCATACACGAATAGAGTGAATGCGGGGCCGAAACGGCCCCGCCGGTCAGCGGAACCTCCGGCATGGATCTCGAGCCCCCCATCGAATATTTCGGCGAAGACTGGTCGCTGGCAGCGGCCGGCCTGGTCATTGGCCTGGCCTTCGGCCTCCTGGCGCAGCGCTCGCGCTTCTGTCTGCGCTCGGCGGTGATCGAGTTCTCGCGCATCCCGCGCGACCTCGTCGCGCGCACCGGCATCGGCCACGGCGGCGCCATGCTGTTCGGTGCCGTGTGGCTGGCCGCGGCCGTCTACTGGACGCGGCGCCAGCGCGTGCCGGTGTGGGGTTGGGCCGGTGCCATCGGCGTCGGCCTGACGATCGCGGCGGCCTGGTGGGCCACCTATGCCATCGGCCAGGCCTCGTTCGACCCCCACCCGATCCAGGCGCTGAGCTTCACCGGCCCGTCGTCGGAGGTGCTGACGCGCGTGCTCTTCGTCACCGCCAAGCCGCCGACCTTCGACCTCGGCCTCGTGCCCGGCGTCTTCCTGGGTTCATTCATTGCCGCGGCACTGTTCGGCGAGCTCAAGCTCGAAGGCTTCGGCGGCGGCGCCAGCATGCGTCGCTACATGGTCGGCGCCGTTGCCATGGGCTTCGGCGGCATGCTCGCCGGCGGCTGTGCCGTGGGCGCTGGCCTGTCCGGTGCGGCGGTGTTCACGATCACCTCCTGGGTCACGCTGTGTTCGATGTGGGCGGCGGCGGCGCTCACCGACCGCCTGCTCGACCAGCGCCCGTCGCACCAGCTGGACCAGGTCATGCCCGGGCACGCCGTGGCCCAGACACCGCCGGCATCGGCGTGAAGCCGCGGCCTAGCCTCATCGTCCCGAAAGCATCCGCCCATGCGACACCTGATCACCCTGCTCACGGCGGTCTGCGCCGCGGCGCCCGTCCCGGCCGTGGCCGCCGACCTGGCGCGTGCCGAGGAGATCGTCAAGAGCCAGTGTTTCGTCTGCCACGGCGAATACGGCGAGAGTTCGAGCCCGGTGTTCCCGCGCCTGGCCGGCCAGCACGCCGCCTACGTGGCACGCCAGCTGGCCGACTACAAGAGCGGCCGGCGCATCAGCAACGCCATGCAGCCGATGGTCGAAGGCCTGGTGGCGGCCGACTTTCCTGCGCTCGGCGCCTATTTCGAGAAACAACCGACCTACGCGCATCCGGTCGACGACCCCGAACTGGCCCAGGTCGGGCGCTACATCTACCAGCGCGGCAACGCCGACTCCGGCGTGCCCGCTTGTGCGTCCTGCCATGGCGAGGCCGGCCAGGGCAGCGCGACGCTGCCGCGCCTGGCCGGCCAGCATGCGCGTTACACCGAGCGCCAGCTCAAGCTGTTCGACAAGCGCGAGCGCACCAACGACAACGCCGTCATGCATGCGGTGGCGTCGCGGCTCACCGAGCTCGAGCTCAAGGCCGTCGCCAGCTACGTGAGCGGCCTCAAGTGACGCCGGCCACTCAGCCGGGCAGGGGCAGGGCCGCATGACGATCGTTCCGCTGTTCCGCTTCGACACCCATCCCACTCAGGCACAGGCCTGCGTGGGCTGCAGCGTGCGCAGCCAGTCGCTGTTCGGGGCGCTCGACGACGCGGGCCTGAACCGCATCCGCGCCCACATCGCCAACGTCGAACTGCAGCCCGGCAAGACGCTGTTCGAGGCCGGCGCACGCGGGCGTGCGATGTACACGCTGCGTTCGGGCCTCGTGCGTTTCGAGCGCGTCACCGAACGCGGTGACCGCCGCATCGTCCGGCTGGCCGGCCGCGGCGACCTGATCGGCCAGGAGGTGCTGCTGCGCCGCGCCTACGCCGACGACGCCGTCGCCTGCACGCCGGCCCGGCTGTGCAGCATCCCGGCCCACGTCGTCGACGAGCTGTCGGCGCAGAACCCCGCGCTGGTGCACGAGCTGATGCGCCGCTGGCAGGGGGCGCTCGAGGACAGCGAGGGCTGGCTGAGCGACCTGGCCACCGGCCCGGCGCGCCGCCGCATGCTGCGGCTGCTGCACAAGCTGGCCCAACACGCCGGCGCCGGCGAGCCGATCTGGCTGCCGCAGCGCGACGAGATCGGCGCCATGCTCAACCTCACCTTCGAGACCGCCAGCCGCCTGATCAGCCGCCTGCGCCGCGAGGGCGTGCTCGAGCTGCAGGGCCCGCGACACGCGCGCGTCGACGGCGCTGCCCTGCGGCTGGCGCTGCGGCTGGAGGACGAGCGATAGCCGCCCGCTGCGGCGCCGGCGGGCGTTGCCGGCCGCTGCGCCAGAATGCCGCCATGAGGTGCGCGCATTCCTTGTCGAAGTGGCTGTTGCGCGTGATGCTCGTGCTCGGCGCCGCCGGCGCGGCAGCGGCCGACGGCGGGCCGTGGTTCGACGGCCTGCGGCCCGGCCCGCTGGCGCTGCAGGCCGTCGAACGGCTGGCCACCGCGTCCAGCCACGGCCTGGATCCGCGCGACTACGAAACCGAGCGGCTGCGTCTGGCGGTCGTGCAGGCGCTGCAAGGGCCGGTGCCCGAGACGGCGGCAGCCGAGCGTCTGGCACTGGACCTGACGGCAGCCATGCAGCGTTATCTGGTGCACCTGCACAACGGGCGTGTCGACCCGCGCCAGGTGCACCACAACTTCGCACTGCCGCGCCAGGACGACTTCGACGCCGCAGCCGTGCTGCTGGCGGCGCTGGCCGCGCGCCGGCTCGACCAGGCCGAGCAGGCGGCCGTGCCGCGACTGCCGCTGTACGAACGCCTGCGCGGGGCGCTGGCGCGCTACCGTGCGCTGGCCGACCATGCGTCGTGGCGGCAGCCCTTGCCGCCCCTGCCGCGACCGGCGCGCAGCCGGGTCGGCAAGCTGGAGCCGGGCCAGCCCTATGACGGCGTGGCGCAGCTGGCCGAGCGGCTGCAGGCGCTGGGCGACCTGCAGAGCGCTGCGCCCTGGGCGACAACGGCTGCGCAACGGCCAGCAGTGCCGGCGGCGTCGTCCGCCAGCGCGGCGCAGAGCAGGCCCGCCCCGGTCTACGACGCCGCACTGGTCGATGCCCTCAAGTCCTTCCAGCAGCGGCACGGGCTGGCCGCCGACGGCATCGTCGGCGCGGCGACGCTCAAGCAGCTGCAAGTGACGCCGGCCGAGCGCGTACGGCAGATCGAGCTGACGCTGGAGCGGCTGCGCTGGACGCCGCTGCTGCACGGCCCGCGCATGATCGTCATCAACATCCCCGAGTTCGTGCTGCGCGCCTACGAGGTGCAGGAAGGCCGCATCGGCGTGCGGCTGACGATGAAGGTCATCGTCGGCAAGGCCATGGACACACGCACGCCCTTGTTCGACGAGGACATGCGTTCCATCGAGTTCAGCCCCTACTGGAACGTGCCGCCGTCGATCGCCCGCAACGAGCTGGTGCCGAGGCTGCGCCGCGACCCGGGCTACCTGGCGCGCCAGGGGTTCGAGTTCGTGGCCGGTGACGGCGGCATCGGCAGCACGCCGTCGGCGGCGGTGCTGGACGCGGTGCTGGCCGGCCGCCAGCGCATCCGGCAGCGGCCGGGGCCGCAGAACGCCCTGGGTGACATCAAGTTCGTGTTTCCGAACCGCAGCAACATCTACCTGCACCACACCCCGGCGACGAAGTTGTTCGAACGCGACCGGCGCGACTTCAGCCACGGCTGCATCCGCGTCGAACAGCCGGTGGCGCTGGCCGGCTTCGTGCTGCAGGGCATGCCCGAGTGGACCGAGGAGCGCGTCCGCCAGACCATGGCCGCCGGGGTTTCGACGACGCTGCGGCTGGACGAGCCGGTGCGTGTGCTCATCGCTTACGGAACCGTTCTCGTCAAGGACGGTCGTATCCACTTCTACGACGACATCTACGGCCACGACCGCCTGCTCGACGCCGCACTGCAGCGCCGCACGTCGCAGCGCCGGCCCCCAGACACGAGACCATGAGCCACAGCCCCGACCACACGCGCCGCCACTTCCTGCGCCACAGCGTCAGCCTCGCCGCCGCCGGCACGGTGTCCGGGCTGGCGACACCTGCGCGTGCCGCGCTGCCTGGTGCCCGCGGCGTGGCCATGGCGCACACGCACACGCGCGAGACCATCGACCTCGTCTATGCCGTGCAGGAGCGTTATGTGCCGGAAAGCCTGGGCCTGCTGAACCGCTTCCTGCGCGACCACTACAGCGGCGAGGTCGGCATCATCGACCCGCAGGTGTTCGAGCTGCTGCACCGCGTGCGGCAGGTGCTGGGCAGCACCGCCGCCTACGAGGTCATCTCGGGCTACCGCGGCGCCGCCACCAACAGCCACCTGCGGGCCAGCCGCGGCGGCGGCGTGGCCAGCAAGAGCCTGCACATGGAAGGCCGCGCCATCGACGTGCGCCTGCCCGGCGTGGCGCTGGCCGACCTGCGCGACGCCGCCTTGTCGCTGCGGGCCGGCGGTGTCGGCTACTACCCGCGCCAGAGCTTCGTGCACATCGACACCGGCCGCGTTCGCCACTGGTAGGGACACGCCGGCGCCGCCGTCGGGTCGGGGTGCAGGCGGGCTAGCATCGAAGCCCCGCCGCACGGCTTGCCGACACACCATGAGCGCCACCCACATCATTCCCCTGGCCCGCCTGCACGAAGCCATGTGCCTGGTCGTGCGCGGCTTCGGCAGCCACGAAGACGAGGTGCAGGCCGTGGCCGGCAACCTGATCGACGCCAACCTCACCGGCCACGACTCGCACGGCATCGGCATGCTGCCGCGTTATGCCGACGCCTTCCTGGAAGGCGGCCTGCAGCCCAATGCGCACGTGCAGACCCTCATCGACAACGGCGCGCTGCTGCGGCTGGACGGCCAGGCCGGCTTCGGCCAGGTCATCGGCCGCGAAGCGATGGCCTTGGGCATCGAACGCGCGCGCGCCCACGGCAGCTGCATCGTCGCGCTGGGCAACGCGCACCACCTCGGGCGCATCGGTGCCTGGGCCGAGCAGGCCGCCGCGGCCGGCTTCGTGTCCCTGCACTTCGTCAACGTGCTGGCGCGCGGCATCGTGGCGCCCCATGGCGGCGCCGACGCGCGTTTCGGCACCAACCCGTTCTGCGCCGGCGTGCCGCTGGCCGGGCGGCCGCCGGTGATCCTGGACTTCGCCACCAGCGTGATCGCGCAGGGCAAGACGCGGGTGGCCCACAACAAGGGCGAGCCGGTGCCTGCGGGCTGCCTGCTCGACGACCACGGCCAGCCGACCACCGACCCGCGCTACGCCGTGGTGCCGCCTTTCGGCGCCCTGCTGACCTTCGGCACCCACAAGGGCTACGGCATGGCGCTGATGTGCGAACTGCTCGGCGGCGCGCTGGCCGCCGGCGCGACGCAGCGCAGCGACGACGCCAGCCGGCGCCGCGTCCTCAACGGCATGTTCAGCGTGCTCGTCGACCCCTCGGTGCTGACCGAACGCAGCGCCTTCGAGCGCGAGGCGCTGGCCTTCCTGGAGTGGGTGCAGGCCTCGCCGCCGCGAGACGGCTACGGCCCCGTTCAGGTGGCCGGCGACGCCGAGCGGATGTCGCGCGCCAGGCGCAGCGCCGACGGCGTGCCGGTCGACGGCACCACCTGGCAGGAGATCCTCGACGCGGCCGCCAGGCTGGGCGTCGAAGCACGTCAGGTCGGTGCCGCGGCCGGCTGCTGACGCCAGACTGTGCGCTATCGAACAGACAGGACCCGTGCCGTGGCGAAGACTCCCTGCAACGCCCGTGAGGGCTTGCACAGAGAGAACGCCATGACCTCGAAAATGATACCTGTCGCGCTCGCGGCCGCCGTCTTGCTGGCTTCCGGTTGCTCATCGATGAGCGAACGCGAGCGCGGCACCGCCACCGGCGCTGGCGTCGGCGCAGTGGCCGGCGCGGTGCTGGGCTCGGCCACGGGCGGCAAGGCCGGTACCGGCGCAGTGGTCGGCGGCGCGGTCGGTGCCGTGGTCGGCAACCTGTGGTCCAAGCGCATGCAGGACAAGCAGGAAGCCCTGGCCAAGGCCAGCGCCGGCACCGGCATCGACGTCGCGCGCACCACCGACGACCGGCTGCGCCTGAACGTGCCGGCCGACTTCTCGTTCGCCGTCGGCCGCTCCGACATTCGGCCCGAGATGCGCCCGGTGCTCGACGAGATCGGCCGCAACCTGGACAAGAACGTGCACGTCACGATCGTCGGCCACACCGACAGCACGGGCGGCGACGCGCTGAACGAACAGCTGTCGATCGACCGCGCCGCGGCCGTGCGCGACTACCTTTCGGTGCGCGGTGTCGCGCCATCGCGCGTCTCGGTGCAGGGCCGCGGCGCCCGCGAGCCGGTGGCCAGCAACAGCACCGATGCCGGGCGCGCGGCCAATCGCCGCGTCGAGATCTACCTGGCTGAACAGGCGGGCTGAGCCGCGGGCGCCGCCAGGCGCCCGCATGTCACGGCTTGGCCGGCATCGTGCACGGCCGGGTGAAGGCCACGCGCATCACCTGCAGCGTGACGTGTTCGATGCCGAAGCGGTCGTGCAACAGTTCGGTGGCACGCTGCAGGAAGGCGTCGTCGGCCTGGCTGTCGGGCATCACCAGGTGCGCGGTCAGCGCGACTTCCGACGTGCCCATGGCCCAGACATGCAGGTCGTGCACGCGTGCCACGCCGGGCAGCATTTCCAGTTGTGCCTGCACGGCGTGCAGGTCGACGTTGTCGGGCACGCCGTCGAACAGCAGGTGCAGCGACTGCCTGAACAGGCTCCAGGTGCCGACGACGATGACGGCGGCGATGGCGAGGCTGACCACCGGGTCGAGCCAGGCCCAGCCGAACCACAGCGCCAGGCCGCCGGCGACCACCACCCCGGCCGAAACCAGCGCGTCGGCGGCCATGTGCAGGAATGCGCCGCGGATGTTGAGGTCGGCCTTGCGGCCGCGCATGAACAGCGCCGCGGTGGCGGTGTTGACGGCGATGCCGATGCCGGCCACGACCATGATCGTCGTGCCCGCCATCGGCACCAGTGACTGCAGCCTGTGCACCGCTTCCCAGGCCAGCGAGCCCATCGCCACCAGCAGCAGCAGCGCGTTGACGAAGGCGGCCAGGATGCTGGCGCGTTTCCAGCCGTAGGTGTGCCGCGCGTCGGGGCGCAGCCGGCCCGCCAGCGCGCCACCCCAGGCCAGCACGAGGCCGATGACGTCGCTCAGGTTGTGGCCGGCGTCGGCCAGCAGCGCCAGCGAGTCGACCTTCCAGCCGTAGTAGGCCTCGACGGCGACGAAGGCGAGGTTCAGGCCGATGCCGATGGCAAAGGCAGCATTGAAATCGGCCGCGCCGTGGTCGTGCCCGTGCCCGTGATCGGCGCTCAAGCGGCCCCCTGCGACAGCCGGCAGCCAGGGCCGTCTGGCGTCGCGTACGCAGGGACCAGGCCCACCCGTTGCACTGCGGCGCGCAGCCGGGCGGCGCCGCAGGACGGCAACGCCCGGCCCGGCCTCACAGGGCCAGCATGTCGGCCCAGATGTTGTCGGCCCAGCTCAGCGCGTAACGGCCTTCGACCTGGTTGGCCGCCGCCGAGACGCCGCCCGATCCGGGCACCGTCTTGAAGGTCTTGTCCTTGGCGTCGTACTGGTGCACCGACGCCACGTGCACGACGTCGCGCGCGGTGACGAAGCTGTAGCAGGTGTTCATGACCACCGGCGCGGCGTTGACGGCCTCGCCCTTGAGCAGCTGGATGATCGCCGCCGCGGCCACCTTGGCCTGCTGGTTGGCCATGTGGCCGCTCTTGGGCATCAAAGGCGCCGAGAAGGTGGCGTCGCCGAGCACGTGGATGCCGGGCACGGCGGTGGATTCCATGGTCAGCCAGTTGACGCCGACCCAGCGGTTGTTCATGTTCACGAGGCCGGCGTTGCGCGCGATGTCGCCGGCGCGCTGCGGCGGGATCACGTTCAGCACGTCGGCCTTGACGTCGTCGAACTCGAGCTTGGCGGTGGTGCCGCTGACCGCCTTCAGCTCGTTGTTGCCGCGGTATTCGATGATGCCGGCGTAGTGATCCCTGAAGGCCTTCTCGAACAGCCCCTTCTTGCTCGTGATTTCCGGGTTGGCGTCGAGCACCAGCACCTTGGAACGCGGCTTGGCGACCTTGAAATAGCTGGCCACCATGCAGGCGCGTTCGTACGGTCCCGGCGGGCAACGATAGGGCACCTTGGGGATCGACAAGGCATAGACGCCGCCGTTGGGCAGGTTCTCGAGCTGCTTGCGCAGCGCCACCGTCTGCGGCCCGGCCTTCCAGCTGTGCGTGATCTGGCCCGACGCCAGCGCGGCGCTGAGTCCGCCGACGCCGTCGAGCATGAAGTCGATGCCTGGCGACAGCACCAGCCGGTCGTAGGCCAGTTCGCCGCCGCCGGCCAGCCGCACCTTCTTGGCCGCCACGTCGATGGCGGTGACCTCGCCCTGCACGACCTTCACGCCCAGTGCCCTGAGGCCGCCGTAGCCGCGCGTGATGTCGGCCATCTGCTTGTGGCCGCCAACGACGAGGTTGGAGATCGGGCACGACACGAAGTCGGTGTTGCGGTCGACCATCGTGACGTCGACGTTGCCACCCCACATCTTGAGGTAGCGCGCAGCGGTGCTGCCGCCGAAGCCGCCGCCGACGACGACGACGCGTCCGATCGACGGGCCCGACGGCGCGCTGGCGCAGCCCGCCAGGGCCAGGCCGGAGAGTGCGACGCCGGCGCCGAGCAGGCGGCGGCGCGAGAGTTCGGTCCGGGCGGTGTGCAGGTCGAAGTTCATGTCGCTACTCCTCACTTCCTGGGCTGCTGTGCAGCGAAGTAGCCGGCGATGAGCCTGATCTGCTCGTCGGTGTAGCCCTTGGAGATCTGGTGCATGATGGTCGCGGGCTGGGCCGCGGTCCGGTAGTCGTTCATCAGCGCCACCAGCGTTTCGGCCTTGACGCCGGCCAGCACCTTCATGTCGCCGCGCGCGGCGCCGTTGGTGCCGTGGCAGTTGGCGCAGGTGGCGGCCAGGTTGCGTGCGAGGTTGGCGTCCTGCGCCATCGCCACGGGCGCCGCGACGGCCAGCACGGCCAGGGCGGCAAGGGGGAATCGGCTCATCGGGTGTCTCCTGCTTATGAGAATCGGCTGTGGTTCTGGAGCCGCCGTTGCGGCGTCAATATAGGGGGGGTGTCGGTGTTTGGCCGCTGCGCTTGCCTGCGCCGGCAGAGGCGAACTAACATCGTTACATGCCAATGTACCGTTGGATGACCCCGATGGTGACAGGGGAAACCCAGGCCAAGCGCGCACGTCGGCGCCTGCGGCGCTGGTGGGCTGTGCTCTGCTGGCTGCCGCTGGCCTGGGCCGGCGTGGCCGCGACAGCGCAGCCGCTGCAGCCGCAAGAAGTGGCGCCGGGGGTGTGGATGGTGCAGGGCGTGTCGGCAATGGGCTCGTCGGCCAACCGCAACTTCATCTCCAACGCCGCCTTCGTGGTCACGCCTGCTGGCGTGGTGGTGATCGACGCTCTGGGATCGCCGGCGCTGGCCGAGGAACTCATCCAGGCCATCGGGCGCATCACGCGCCAGCCGATCCGGCACCTCGTCGTCACCCACTACCACGCCGACCACATCTACGGCCTGCAGGCCTTCCAGGCGCTGGGCGCCACGATCACCGCGCACCGCGGCGGCCAGACCTACCTGCACTCCGACACCGCGGCGCTGCGGCTGCAGGCCAGCCGCGATGAACTGGCGCCATGGATCGACGAGCGGACGCGGCTGGTGGCGGCCGACCGCTGGATCGACGGTCCGACGCGCTTCACGCTGGGCGGCGTGGACTTCGTGCTGCAGCCGCTGGGCCCGGCGCACACGCCGGAGGACCTGGTGGTGTTTCTGCCGCAGACGCGCGTGCTGTTCGCCGGCGACATCGTGTTCCGGGGCCGCATCCCCTTCGTCGGCCAGGCCGACAGCGGGCGCTGGGTCGAGGCGCTGGACCGGCTCATGGCCTTCGACGCCAGCCTCGTCGTGCCCGGCCACGGGCCGGCTTCGACGACGGCAAAGTCCGACCTCCAGCTCACGCGCGACTACCTGCAGCACCTGCGGCAGACCATGGCCGAGGCGGCGCGCAACCTCGAACCCTTCGAAGAGGCCTACGCCAAGGCCGACTGGTCGCGCTTCGAGCACCTGCCGCTGTTCAAGGCGGCCAACCGCATCAATGCCTACAACACCTACCTGCTGATGGAGCAAGGCACGAAATGAAGCGCCGCCACGCCATCGGCGCCGTGGCTGCCGGCGCTGCCGCCGCGGGGTGGGTCATGGCCGCCGCGGCACCGGCGGCGCCGGGGCAGGCCGTCGCCTGGCCCGAGGTGACGCTGCTCGACGGCAGCCGCTTCGGCGCCGAGCAGGCCGCGGGGCGCGCACTGGTGGTCGTGTTCTGGTCGACCACCTGCCCGTACTGCCGCCGCCACAACCAGCACGTGGAAAAACTCCACCGCGCCGCAGCCGGGCGCCGGCTTGCGGTGCTGGGGGTGGCGCGCGACGGCGATACCGCGGCGGTGCGCCGCCACGCCAGCGCCCACGGCTACACGTTCCCGATCACCATGGATCAGGCCCCGCTGGCGGCGGCGCTGTCGGCACGCCGCGTCATCCCGCTCACCGTCACCGTCGACCGTGCGGGACGCCTGCTGCAGGTGATCCCGGGCGAGATGTTCGAGGACGACGTGCTCGAACTGCTGCAACTGGCCGACAAGGAGGTCCGCGCATGAAGCTCCCGTTTGCCGCCGGCCTGGCGCTGGCCCTGGCCTGCACGCTGGGGCCGGCACGGGCCCAGACGGCGCTGTACCAGTACGCCGACGCCGACCTGGCGCTGGGCGAGAAGCTCATCCGCGACAGCCGCTGCACCGCCTGCCACGTGCGCAGGGTGGGTGGCGACGGGTCCTCGATCTATCGCCCCCAGGGCCGCATCAACAGCCCCGGTGCCTTGCGCGGCATGGTCGACTACTGCAGCAGCGAGCTCAACCTGGGTCTGTTTCCCGAAGACGTCACGGCCGTCGCCGCGGTGCTGCAGCGCGACCACTACCGTTTCCCGGCATCCGGCAAGGCCGCGCCGTGAGCACGCCAGCGGACGCCATGGTGCACGCCGGGGCGGCCCGGCACCGCCGAACACGCAGCCAAGAAAGCCCGACGTGAACAAGCCAGCCGAAGCCGACTTCGCCGACGAC
>CAYJOA010000008.1:0-39283 GCA_964371495.1 uncultured Rubrivivax sp. | reverse complement strand
GCTGTGCCGCGCCGTGTGCACGCAGATCGCGGTCGAAATCGACGGCGGCCAGGAGATCCCGAGCGCCGAGCGCCTGGCGCCCGTGCACACCCTGAAGGCCTGACGGGCGGCGCTGGGCGACGGAGCGCTCAGATGCGCCCGGCGCGCCTGAAACCGAACAGCGGCACCAGCAGGCGGGTCGGAAACTGCGCCAGCGCCTCGTTGTAGATGAAGGCCGCCTCGTTGAACTTCTGGCGCCGATAGACCAGTCGTGGCTCCAGCGCGCCCCAGGCCACCACCTGCGTGGACACCGGTTCCTGCGCGCGCAGTTCGGCGTGCTGGTCGAGCAGCGCGAAGACGCGGCTGGCAGCGGCGGTCAGCGCGCTCTCGGCGGCCAGCCAGTGCGCTGCCGTGTCGTCGGCCACGGTGCGCGCGGCCATCGCCACCGTGGCTTGCGCGCTCGCGCCCTGCGCGTGGTGCAGCGCTTCCAGCGCTCCCTGCTCGGCGGCCAGCGGCTCGCGCAGCGCCGCCACCAGCGCGGCCAACGCGGCGCCGCGCTGGCGCAGCGCCTCCTCGACGGTGGCCCAGGCCTGGCCGATGTCGTTGCGCAGAGCCACCAGCCGGTTGTAGGCGCCGAGCATCCAGAACACGGCCACCGCGGCCACCGCGATGGCGACCAGCTGTTCCTGGCTCATGGCGATGACGGCGGCCCGGGCACCCGGCGTGCCGCGCGCCCGCTCAAGTGCGCACCTCGCCCTGGCCGAGCACGACCCACTTCAGCGAAGTCAGCCCTTCCAGCCCCACCGGCCCGCGGGCGTGGAACTTGTCGGTGCTGATGCCGATCTCGGCGCCCAGGCCGTACTCGAAGCCGTCGGCGAAACGCGTGCTGGCGTTGACCATCACGCTGGCCGAGTCGACTTCGCGCAGGAAGCGCATGGCGTTCGGGTGGTGGCTGGTGAGGATGGCGTCGGTGTGGTGCGAGCCGTAACGGCCGATGTGCGCGATGGCTTCGTCGAAGCTGGCCACGACCTTGATGCTGATGATCGGCGCCAGGTACTCCTCGGCCCAGTCGGCCTCGGTGGCCGGCACGACGCGGGCACCGGGAACGCTGCGCAGCACCGCCGTTGCAGCGGCGTCGCAACGCATCTCCACGCCCTTGGCCGCGAACACGGCGCCGATGCGCGGCAGGAAGGCGGCGGCCTGGCGGGCATGCACGAGCAACGATTCGGCAGCGTTGCAGGGGCTGTACTTCTGCGTCTTGGCGTTGTCGGTGACGCGCAGCGCCAGTTCGAGGTCGACCTCGGCATCGACGTAGACGTGGCAGTTGCCGTCCAGGTGCTTGATCACCGGCACCTTGGCCTCGGCGGCGATGCGCTCGATGAGGCCCTTGCCGCCGCGCGGGATGATCACGTCCACGTACTGCGGCATCGTGATGAGCCGGCCCACCGCGGCGCGGTCGGTGGTCTCCACCAGCTGCACCGCCGCCGCCGGCAGACCGGCGTCGACGAGCCCGGCCTGCACCAGCCGCCACAGCGCCAGGTTGGAGTGCAGGGCTTCGGAGCCGCCGCGCAGGATGCAGGCGTTGCCGCTCTTGATGGCCAGCGACGCGGCCTCGATGGTGACGTTGGGCCGGCTCTCGTAGATCATGCCGAAGACGCCCAGCGGCACGCGCATGTGGCCGACGCCGATGCCGCTGGGCCGGCGCTTGACGCCGGTGATCTCGCCCACCGGGTCGGGCATGGCGGCGATCTGTTCGCAGCCTTCGGCCACGGTGTCGATGACCTTCGGGGTCAGCGCCAGGCGGTCGAGCAGCGGCGCGGCGAGGCCGGCGGACCGCGCCGCGTCCAGATCCTTCTGGTTGGCTTGCACAAGCTCGCTGCCATGCTCGCGCAGCCTGGCCGCCAATGCCCGCAAGGCCGCGTCCTTGGCCGCCGTCGAGGCCGCCGCCATGGCCGTGGCCGCGGCGCGGGCCGCCGCGCCGATGTGAGCCATATACGCCGGGATGTCGATCGGGTCCATGAGCGGATTGTCGCAAAGCAGCCGCGGGACGCGGGGTGGCGATGCATCACGGGCGGCAGGGGGCGATCTCCTGCCCGGCGGCGCCGCGGCCGGCACCGGTGCTAGAAGCGCAGCGCCACCAGCGTGATCATCGGGAACAGCATGAGCAGGACGACGCGGACCAGATCGCTGAGGACGAAAGGCCACACGCCGCGGTAGGTCTCGATGATGGGAATCGTCGGCGCCATCGCCTGGATGACGAACAGGTTCATGCCCACCGGCGGCGTGATCAGGCCGACCTCGACGACGATCAGCACCAGCACACCGAACCAGATCGCCGTCTCCTCCGGCGGCAGGCCGAAGTCCAGCCCCGAGACCATGGGGAAGAAGATCGGGACGGTCAGCAGGATCATCGACAGCGAGTCCATGACGCAGCCGAACACGAGGTAGAAGAACAGGATGGCCGTCAGCACCGCGTACGGGCCCAGCCCCTGCGTGCCGACCCACCCGGCCAGTTCCTGCGGCAGTTGCGACAGCGCCAGGAAGTTGTTGTAGGCCGCCGCGCCGAGCACGATCATGAAGACCATCGCCGCGCCCGCTGCCGTGGCCTCGAAGGCACGCAGCAGCTTGTCGCGCGACAGGCCGCCGCGCCACCCCGCCAGCAGCCCGGTGGCGACGGCACCGACGGCCGCGCCCTCGGTGGGCGTGAAGATGCCGCTGTAGATGCCGCCGATGACGGTGACGAAGATCAGCAGCACCGGCCACACCGCGCCCAGCGCGCGCCAGCGGTCGGGCCACGGCATGGGCTCGATCCGACCGGCGAGGCTGGGCTTCAGGCGCACGACGATGGCGATCACGAGCATGTAGCCGATGGCGGCGAGGATGCCGGGTATGAATGCCGCTGCAAACATCTTGGCAATGTTCTGTTCGGCCAGGATCGCGTAGATCACCAGCACGATGGATGGCGGGATCAGGATGCCGAGCGTGCCGCCCGCCGCCAGTGTGCCGGTGGCCAGGCTGCCCGCGTAGCCGGCGCGGCGCAGTTCGGGCAAGGCCACCTGCCCCATCGTCGCTGCGGTGGCGAGCGACGAGCCGCAGATCGACCCGAAACCCGCGCAGGCGCCGATGGCCGCCATCGCCACGCCGCCCTTGCGATGTCCCAGGAAGGCCTCGGCGGCCTTGAACAAGGCCTGCGACATGCCGCCCAGCGACGCGAACTGGCCCATCAGGAGGAACAGCGGCACGATGGCGAGCGAATGCGACGAGAACTGGCCGTAGGCCAGGGTCTTCATCTGGTTCAGCAGCGGCGATGCACTCCCGTACACGAGCCACGAGCCGACGAGGCCCACCGACAGCATCGACAGGCCGATCGGAATGCGCAGGAAGATCAGCAGCAGCAGGACCGGGAAGGACCAGGCGGCGAGCTCGAGTGGTTCCATCAGTGTGCCGGCCCGCCCAGACTGAAGCCCTCGGGCACGGCGACCACACCGAGGGACTCGAGCAGGCGCCACAGGTAGGCGGCGCAACCGGTCACGGCCGGAATCATCGACACCGCATAAGCCCACCAGACGGGAAACTGAAGGATGAACGTGGTCTCGGCATTGGCTTTGTAGTCGAGCATGGCCACGCCCATGCGCCAGACCAGCAGTACCCAGATGACGAACATCAGTGCATCCGCCATGATGTTCAAGCCGCTCCGGACCGGCGCCGCGAAGGCCTTCCAGAACAGATCGACCGTGGCGTGGCTCCCGCGCAGGTGGGCCCAGGGAAGGAAGCAGAACACCGCCAGCGCGGCGCCGGCCTCGACGAGCTCGAAGTCGCCCGGCACCGGCCCGAGCCCGGCGAAGGACAGCGCTCGCCCGCCGATACTGACCACGGTGACGGTGGCCAGCACGGCCAGCATGAAGGCGCCGAACCAGGTCATCATCCGGCTCAGGTTGTAGATGGTCTTGCCCATGGCGGGAGGCTCTGCGAGGCAAACCGGCCAGAGCCAGGCGGCCCGGCAGCCGTCTTGGCCTACTTCGGCGAGTATTTCGAGATCAGCGCCTCGGCTTCGGCGGCGAGCTTGGGCCCGTCGACGCCCTTGCCCCCCACTTCCTTGTACCAGGTGGCGCGCACCCCAGCAGCAGCACGCCGCCAGCGCGCCGTCTCGTCGGCATCCAGCGTCACGATGCTGTTGCCGGCCTTTTGCGCCACTGCCAGCCCGCCCTTGTCACCCGTGTCCATCGCGCGGCCGAAGAGCGCAGCGGTTTCAATGCCGCTGTTGGCGTCGATGACCTTCTTCAGGTCGGGCGGCAGCTTGTCGTAGCTGGCCCTGTTCATGGCCACCACGAAGGTCTGCGTGTACAGACCCTTGTCGCCGCTGAAGCCGGTGTGGTTCTTGACGATCTGTTGGACCTTGAGCGCGGGCACCACCTCCCACGGGATGGTGGTGGCCGAGATGACACCCTTGGACAGCGCCTCGCCGACCGCCGGCACCGGCATGCCCACCGGTGTCGCACCGAGCTGTTCGAGCATGATGTTGATGACGCGCGAGCCACCGCGCACCTTCATACCCTTGAGATCCTCGAGCTTGCGGATCGGGTCGCGGCTGTGGATCAGCCCGGGCCCGTGCGTGTGCACCGCGATCAGCTTGACGTCCTTGTACTCGTCCATCGCATGCTTCTCGACGAACGCCTGGAAGGCCCGCGAGCTCACTTCGGCCGAGCCGCTGGTGAACGGCAGTTCGAAGACTTCGGATTTCGGGAATCGCCCCGGCGTGTAGCCCAGCACCGTCCAGACGATGTCGACCACCCCGTCCTTGGCCTGGTCGAACAGCTCGGGCGGCCTGCCGCCGAGCTGCATGGCGGGGAAGCGCTGCACCTTGATGCGCCCGCCACTGTCCTTCTCCACCTTGTCGGCCCAGGGGTCGATGGCCTTGGAGGGGATCGGTGCCTGCGGTGGCAGGAACTGGTGGAACCGCAGCGTCACGTCGGCGGCATGCGAGACCTGCGTGAACGCGGCGAATGCGCAGGCGCCGAGGAGCGACTTGAAGGTGAGATTCATCGCGAGTCTCCTGTCGTGATCGTGGGGATGAAGAAAGGGAGCGGGAAGGGGACGCTCATGCACCTGCGACCTGGAGCTCCGGTCGGCCCCGGTCATGCTACCAGCCAGGGTCAGGGTTCAGAGTGGGTGCAGACCCCAGCCGACCGCGCCGCGGCGCCTGCTCCGACCGGCGGGCGCGGCCCACGGCTCGCCGACCGATGGCACCCGTCGTCAGCCACTGATGTGTCGGCCCAGCCATGCCAGCACGCCCAGCCACAGCGACGCCGTGGCCGCGAAGGCCAGCGTCGAGAACACGATTGCCGTCGTCGCCTCGGCCTGCAGCGTGTCGTAGCGCTGGGCGAAGATCAGCGCGTTGGTGCCCAGCGGCAGCGCCGCCATCATCACCACCACCGCCAGCGGCATGCCGGCCAGCCCGAAGCCGCCCCAGGCCACCGCCAGCACCAGCGCCGGCAGCGCCAGCAGCTTCAGCGCGGCGGGTGCCAGCACGCCACGCAGGCGGCCGCGCAGCCCGTACTGGGCCAGCGTGAGGCCGATCAGCACCAGGCACAAGGGCACCACCGCGCGGCCCAGGCCGGCCAGCGCCTCGTCGACCACCGGGTGCAGGCCCAGGCCGGTGAGGTTCCATGCCAGGCCGGCCAGCACCGGCAGCGTCACCGGGTGGACGACGGCGTTGCGCACGCTGGCTCGCACCGTCGACGCCAGCGTGGCGCCGTCGTCGGCGCGTGCCAGGTCGACCTCCACCAGCACCGTCAGCAGTGTCAGCAACACCAGCCCGTGCAGGCTGACCAGCGCGATGTGCAGCGCCAGCCCGGGTTCGCCGAACAGCGCCGCGGCCAGCGGGATGCCCACCTGCACCGCGTTGCCGTAGCTCGCCGCGATGGTGCGCGTGGCCGGTGTCGCCGCCGGACTCGCCGCTCGCGCCTGCACCCGGCGCTGCCACGCGTAGACCGCCAGCACGAAGGCCACCGCAGGCAGGAAGAACGCCGCCAGGGTGCGCCACGGCAGTGCCGCGAAGTCCAGCCGCACCATGGTGCGGAACATCAGCGCCGGCACGAAGAGGTAGAAGGCGGCGTCGGACAGGGCGCGTGCCGCCGCCCCGCTGCCGCCGGCGCCGCCGATCCAGCGCCGGCGCCCGGCCAGCCAGCCCAGCGCCACGATGGCAAAGATCGCCAGCAGCTTGTAGGCGATCACCAGCGTCACGGCGGTGCCATCTGCATCACGCGCGCCAGCCAGGCCGCCACGGCGGCGACGGGCAGGTCGATCTCCACCACCTTGCGCCGCGACGTGTCGCCGCGCTGCAGCCGCACGGCGCGCTTGGCGCAGCCCAGTTCGTCGGCCAGCCAGGCCAGCAGCCGCGCGTTGGCCTGGCCTTCCACCGGCTGCGCCGCCAGCCGCACGCGCAGGGCGCCGTCGTGCAGGCCGTCGGCACCGGTACGGCGGGCGTTCGGCATCACGGCCACGCGCAGCAGCGAGCCGCTGCCTTGCGCGCTGACCGGGGACGCTGCGGGCTGCGCGCTCCGGGCGTCGCCCCGGGCACGGTCGGGCGCGTCCGGGCCGGGCCGGACCCTGGCCGCGTTCACGCCGCCGTTTTCTTCGCCGCCGCCTTCTTCGCCGGCACTTTGGCCGCGCGCGGCTCGAACTGGAAGCTGACCTTGCCTTCCTTGGCGTCGTAGGCGAGATAGGCCTTGAACTTGCGGCGCGTCTTGTTGGAGACGAAGTTCTCCAGCAGGGTGGTCTTGCCGGTGGTCAAGAGGCGGGCCATCTGCTCGCGCTCCACCGGCTGCTGCAGGATGATCTTGCCGCTCTTGAAGTCGCAGGTGACGTGGGCGCCGACGGCGTGCTCGCAGACGTAGCTGGTGCCGTGCTCGAAGACGCGGCCCTGGCACTTGGGGCAGTGGCCGAGCGACTGCTGGGCCGAGAAGTCCACCGGCTCGCCGTCGCCGGCGCCGGCCTTGGCGTCGTCGCCGAAATCGAACTCGAGCTTCCAGTTGTCGATCTCGGCGTCGTGCGCCAGCTTGATCTCGGCCGTGAACGGCCAGCCGGCCTTGGAACGGAAGCCCTCCAGCGGGCCGATCTTCTTGTCGCGGATCAAGGCCTCGGCCTCGGCGGTCTCGAAGGCGCGGCCGGCCGGGATCTTGGTGATCGAGAAGCCGCAGCCGTCCGAAGCACCGTCGGCGCCCGCGCAGGCGAAGCGCCGGTAGTTTTCCTTCACCACGCCGCCGCAGTTGGGGCAGGGCACGCCCAGCGTGGCGTAGTCGCCCGGGATGGTGTCGCGGTCGTATTCCTTGGCCTTGCGCACGATGCGCTCGGCCATCTTCGCGATCTCGGCCATGAAGGCGCTGCGCGACAGGCGGCCGTGCTCCATCTCGGCGAGCTGGTATTCCCAGTTGCCGGTCAGCTCGGGCTTGGTCAGGTCCTCGATCGCCAGCCCGCGCAGCAGCGTCATGAGCTGGAAGGCCTTGGCCGTGGGCACCAGTTCGCGGCCGTCGCGCAGCATGTACTTCTCGGCGATCAGGCCCTCGATGGTCTGCGCCCGCGTCGCCGGCGTGCCCAGGCCCTTCTCGCGCATCGCCTCGCGCAGTTCCTCGTCGTCGATCAGCTTGCCGGCGCCTTCCATGGCGCTCAGCAGGGTGGCCTCGGTGTAGCGCGCCGGCGGCTTGGTCTTCAGCGCGTTGACGTCGACGTGTTCGGTGCGCACCCTCTCGCCCGGGGCCACTGCCACCAGGTTGGCGTCCTCGTCCTGCGCTTCCTTGCCGTAGACGGCCAGCCAGCCGGGGTTGACGAGCACCTTGCCGTTGGTCTGGAACAGATGTTCAGCGCCGGCCGCCGCGACGCTGCTGATGCGCGTCGTGACCATGAACTCGGCCGCCGGGTAGAACACCGCCAGGAAGCGCTTGACGATCAGGTCGTAGAGCTTGGCTTCGATCTCGCTCAGGCTCTTGGGCGGCTGCAGCGTGGGGATGATGGCGAAGTGGTCGGACACCTTGGTGTTGTCGAAGACGCGCTTGGTCGGCTTCACGTAGCCTTCGGCCAGACCCTTGCGCGCGTGCGTGGCCAGCTCGCGCAACGGGCCGGGCAGGTCCTCCCCGGCGATCATCTCGAAGGTCTTCCTGACCACGCCCAGGTAGTCCTCGGGCAGCGCGCGCGAGTCGGTGCGCGGGTAGGTCAGCACCTTGTGCTTCTCGTACAGCGCCTGGGCCAGCGACAGCGTCGTCTTGGCGCTGAAACCGAAGCGTGAATTGGCCTCGCGCTGCAAGGTCGTCAGGTCGTACAGCAGCGGGCTGGCCTGCGTGCTGGGCTTGGCCTCGTCGGTGACGCTGGCGGGCTGGCCGCGCACGGCCGCGGCGATGGCCTCGGCGTCGGCGGCGTTCCACAGCCGGTCGGCGCGCGCCTCCGCATCGTCGGGGTTCTTTTTCCACTTCGGGTCGAACCACTTGCCGTCGTAGCTGCCCGCCGCGGCGTCGAACGTCGCCTTGACCTCCCAGTACGGGCGCGCGACGTGCTTGCGGATCCTTTCCTCGCGCTCGACGACGATGCTCAGCGTCGGCGTCTGCACGCGGCCCACGGTGGTCAGGAAGAAGCCGCCGTCGCGCGAGTTGAAGGCCGTCATCGCGCGCGTGCCGTTGATGCCGACCAGCCAGTCGGCTTCGCTGCGGCTGCGCGCGGCGTCGGCCAGGCCGTGCATCTGCGCGTCGCTCCTGAGCTGGTCGAAGGCCTCGCGGATGGCCTGCGGCGTCATGCTCTGCAGCCACAGGCGGCGGATCGGCTTGGCCGTTGGCTTGTCGCCGAAGGCGTACTGCAGGATCAGGCGGAAGATCAGCTCGCCCTCGCGCCCGGCGTCGCAGGCGTTGATGATGTCGCCCACGTCCTTGCGCTTGACCAGCCTGACCACGGCGTTGAGCCGCGTCTTGGCCTTGTCGATGGGTGCGACGTCGAAGTGCGGCGGCACCACCGGCAGGTGGGCAAAGCTCCACTTGCCGCGCTTGACCTCGTACTCGTCGGGCGCCTTGATCTCGACCAGGTGGCCCACCGCCGAGGTCACGACGTGGGTCTCGCTCTCGAAGTGCTCGGCGTGTTTCTCGAACTTGCCCAGGGTGGGCGTGAGCGCGCGCACGATGTCCTGCGCCACGCTCGGCTTCTCCGCGATGATGATCGTCTTGCTCATGTTTCCTTCTGGGGCCCGATGGCCCGGGACTGCTCTGCGGCCGTGCCTACAATCCGCCGGTCTCGCGCGCACGCACGCGCGCTCGTACGATCCCAATGTACAGAATGATGACGACCTCGCAAGCTGCCGGCCCCGACCGGCGCCGGATCCAGGTTCGCAAGAGCGGCGTGCACGGCAAGGGCGTGTTCGCCTTGCAGCCCATCGCCGCCGGCGAACGCATCATCGAATACAAGGGCCAGATCATCACCTGGCCCGAGGCGCTGCGGCGCCACCCGCACGACCCCCGGGACCCCAACCATACCTTCTACTTCCACATCGACGACAAGCATGTCATCGATGCCAACGTCGGCGGCAACGCGGCGCGCTGGATCAACCACGCCTGCGAGCCCAACTGCCAGGCCGACGAAAGCGGCGGCCGCGTCTTCATCAGCGCGCTCACCGACCTCAGCCCGGGCGAGGAGCTGTTCTACGACTACGGACTGGTCATCGACGAGCGCTACACGCCCAAGCTCAAGAAGCAGTACGAATGCCGCTGCGGCAGCCCGCGTTGCCGCCGCACGATGCTGGGCAAGAAGCGCTGAGCCATGGGCACCCACCTGCAATGGGGCGCGCAGGCGCTGTGGCAGCGCCTGGAGCCGCTGCTGCCCGGGCTCGGCGTGGAAGTGCTGGCGCGCGCCGATTCCACCAACACGATGCTGCTGGAGCGCGCGCGTGCCATGAACGGCCGCCGCGACGCTCCGATCACGCGTCCCGGCGAGCTCGACGCGCTGAACGTCGACGAGCGCACGCCGCACGGCCGCCGCAGCGCCGACATGCAGGCCAGCCTGCTGGTGGCCGAACACCAGACGCGCGGCCGCGGCCGCCTGGGGCGCGACTGGGCCGCCAGCGCCGGCGCATCGCTGACCTTCTCGCTGGCGCTGCCGCTGGCGCCGCAGGAATGGTCGGGGCTGTCGCTGGCCGTCGGGCTGGCGCTGGCCGAGGCCCTGGACCCCGCCGGCAATGGGGGAGCGTCGCCCCGCATCGGCCTGAAGTGGCCCAACGACCTCTGGCTCGTCGACGCTCCCGGCCGCGGGCGCAAGCTCGGCGGCATCCTCATCGAGACGGTGAGCATGGGGCCGCGCCGCATGTGCGTGGTGGGCGTGGGCCTGAACGTGCTGCCGCAGGCCCACGAGGGGCTGACACAAGGCTACGCCTGCCTGCAGGAAGTCGACGCCCAGGCCAGCGCGCCGGCGGCACTGGCGTGCGTGGCCGAGCCGCTGGTGCTGTCCGTGCTGCGCTTCCAGGCGCAGGGTTTCGCGCCGCTGCTGGCAGCCTATGCGCGGCGCGACGTGCTGCGGGGGCAGCCGGTGCGCACGACGCAGCCCGACGTGCCCGAAGGCGTGGCCGAAGGCGTGGACGAGCACGGCGCGCTGCGCGTGCGCTGCGGCGGCGTGCACCGTGTCGTCAGCGGTGAAGTCAGCGTGCGCCTGCGCGACGGGGTCGCCTGATGCTGCGCGCGGTGGTGCTGCTGCTGCTGCTGGCCAACCTGCTGTTCTTCGGCTGGGCGCGCGGCTGGTTCGCGCCGGGCTGGCCGCCGCCGCGCCACGGCGAGCGCGAGCCCGAACGGCTGGCGGCGCAGTTGCGGCCGGAGCTGATTGCGGTGCTGCCGCCCCAGGCCGCCAGCGCTGCCGTCGCCGCCGCCCGCGAAACCGCACGCGCGGCCACTGAAACGTGCCTGGAGGCCGGGCCTTTCGACGCCGTCGGCGTCACGGTCGCCGAGGCCGCGCTGGCCGACGCCGGCCTGCCGGCCGGCAGCTGGGAGCACCACGACGACACGCCGCCCTCGACCCGGCGTCTGCTGCGCGTGCCACGTGCGGACAGCGAATTGCAGGCGCGGCTGCAGGCACTCGGTTACCGGCCCTGCGAGGCGCGCTAGTGTCTTGTTTGATCCTCGAGTCGACTTAATTGGATCGATGCGCGGCGGATTCGGCGGCAGCGAACAATTCGTTGACATGGTCTGCGCACATCGGACGCGCGAGAAGAAAGCCCTGCCCCTCCTGCACGCCGAGCTCGCGCAGCATCGCCAGCTGGTCCTGTGTCTCGATGCCTTCGGCAATCACTTTGTGCCCCAGCGTCCGGCCCAGCGTCAGCATCGCGCGCACGATCTCCAGGTTCTGCCGGCTCTCCTGCATCGCCGCCACGAACGAGCGGTCGATCTTCAGGCTGTCGATCGGCAGCCGGCCCAGGTAGGACAGCGACGAGTAGCCGGTGCCGAAGTCGTCGATCGAGAACCGCACCCCGCTGGCCCGCAGGCTGGCCATCGTGCGCAGGGCCACATCCAGCCGACCCATCAGCATGGTCTCGGTCAGCTCCAGCGTCAGGCTGCCCGGCGTGGCCTGGTGACGCTGCAGCACCCGGTTGACATGGAACGGCAGGCTGATGCGGGTGAGGTCGCGGCCGCAGATGTTGACGTGCATGCCCAAGTGCTGCAGGCCCGGCCGATCGCGCTTCCAGCGCGCCAGCTGGGCCATCGCCTGGTCGATGATCCAGTCCGTCAGCGCCTCGATGTGGCCAGACTCCTCGGCCAGCGCGATGAACACGGCCGGGCTGATGGCGCCGCGCTGCGGGTGCACCCAGCGTGCGAGGGCCTCGAAGCCGCTGAGCCGGTAGGGCTCGAGCTGGTAGATCGGCTGGAAGTGCACGCTCAACTGCCCGTCGCCGATGGCGTGCCGCAGGTCGCTTTCGAGCGAGAGCTTCTCGGCGACCTTGTGGTGCATGGCGTTGTCGAAGCGCACGACGCGGCCGCGGCCCGCCGCCTTGGCTTCGTACATCGCCAGATCGGCGTCACGCATGATCTCGTCGGCCGTTCGGTAGCCGTGGTCGCTGAAGGTGATGCCCACGCTCACACCCGGAACGACCTCGGTGCCCAGGATGCGTGTCGGATGGCTCAGCTCATCGAGCACGCGATCGGCCAGCTGCAGGGCAATGCGCGGGTCGCTCACCACCTGGACGAGGGCTGCAAATTCGTCGCCGCCCAGGCGCGCCACCAGGTCCACGGGCCGCACGCTGGCGCGCAGCCGGGCCGCGACTTCACGCAGCAACTCGTTGCCGGCACCATGCCCGAGGCTGTCGTTGACCAGCTTGAAGCGGTCGAGATCCAGGTAGAGCACCGCGAACTGCTGGCCGGGGTCGTGCCGGGTTTTCTCCACCGCCGCTTCCAGTCTCTCGTTGAAGCAGTGGCGGTTGGCCAGGCCCGTCAGGTCGTCGTGGTAGGCGATGTGGTTGAGGCGCCTCTCCGCGACGTGGCGCGCGGTGGTGTCGTGCAACTGGTAGATCAGGCACTGCCCGCCGCCGTCCGGGTCCTCGTACTGACTGCGGTGAACGGCCAGCCAGATCTCCTGGCCATCGCGCCGCCTGACCTGCACCTCCATCGAGAAGGCATCGTCCTGCGATTCCCGCGCGGCCTGGGCTCGGCGCTGCGCGAGTGGCGTGTCGGCGGCGTCCAGCAGCGTCTCGAAGGGCCGCCCGAGCACATCGCCGGGTTCGACCTTCAACAGTGCGCGCAGCGCGTCGTTGACCTGCAGCATCGTGCCGTCCGGCTTGACGATGACCATGGCGATGGCCGCATGGCTGAACGCCGCGGCGAAGCGCTGGTGGCTGAGCGTGGCTTCGCGCTGTGCCTGGGCCAGCTGCGAGTCCTGGCGCAGGCGTTCGGCTTCCTGCCGCTGTACGGCGACACGCAACAGCAGCACGATGCCGATCGCCGACAAGGCCGAGACCAGCAGTGGGGTGCCGCCGAAACGCTGCGCCTGCAGATGCACCAGGCCGGCGATCAGCGCCGACGCCAGGTAGATGGCCGCCATCCAGCTCGAATCGGCCAGCCAGCGCAGCGGCGTCACCGGTTCACCGCGCTTGAGCGCCGTCATGCTCATCAGCGGCAGCAGCGAGAGGGCGAAAGGCAGCAGCGCCACCACCGCCAGCGCCGCCATGGGCACCGACTCCGCGCCGAGTCCGTGGCGGGCCAGCGCGGCCTTGACGGCCTCGAAGGCCCACGCGCAGACCGCCATCGCGGCCATCGCCGCCGCCGGGGTCGAGAGGCGGGTGCTCATTCGATTCGAATGGCGCACGGTGCCGGCCAGCGCGTCGATGCCGGACGCAAGCACGGCCGCCGCCGGCCCGAGCGTGGCGAGCACGCCGAACACGAACACGTCGCCGATGCTCAGCGAATACATCGATCGCGGCAGCTTGACCGAGAGGCTGGAGGCCACCGCCACCAGTCCCAGCGCGAGCCCCAGGGGCCAGGCAGCCGCCTCCGACATGAAGGCCAGCTGCCATGACGCCCAGGCCAGCGCAGCGGCGCCAGCCCCGGTGATGGCCAGCCAGACCGCCCGCGCTCGCGGCGGGTAGTCCCAAAGGAACCGGCGCGCGAAAGCCTGCCACGGCGAAGAGGCGCGCGCGTCGACGTTCAGTGGCTTGGGCATCGTGGGGACATTCTGGCGCAGGCGCAGACCCTGCTGCGCGCCATGGCGTGGCAGGGACGGCCTTGACGGAATCGACCGTTCGGGCCCCGACTTGAGCAAACCGCCCTGGCGGGCTCGGGAAGTCCAGGCCTTCTGTCAGCTCCGCGGGGTCTGCGTCCACTAGGGGCGCCGGCGGCGCGTCGTGCGGCCGAGCGCGACGGCGGCCAGCAGCAGCCCGGCGACCCAGGGCGTCGAGACGAGACCACCGCCGCCGCCGGAGTCGGGCGGCGTCACCACCGGCGCGGCGGCCACGGTGACGCTGCGATCGGTCGTCGACGTGTGGCCCAGGTTGTCGGTGACGGTGAGTCGCACCGTGAAGGTGCCCGCCGCGGCCGGCTGCAGCGTCGCGGTGGCGGCATTGGTGGCGCTGGCGAAGCCGCCGACGACGCCGCCGCCGTCGAGCAAGGTCCAGGCATAGCCGCTGACCGTGGCGCCGGGGCTGGCCAGGCTGGCCGCGCCGCTGAGTGTGAGCGTCTGCCCGGCCGTCGGCGTGGCTTCGGAAACGTCGACCTGCGCCAGCGCGCCAGTGACTGCGGCCACCGCGGCGCCGGCGTCGAGCATGCCGGCGCCGCACAGGCCGGTGCTGCAGTAGCACTGCAATTGTTCGACGCCCGCGGTCGGCGCATGGCATGCCAACACCGGCGTCGGGTCGTCGGGGCCGTTGTCGGCGCCGCTGTTCGGAAAAGGCCGCGCCGACGCCTGCAGCGCGGTGCGCACCTGCGCCGGCGTCAGCTCCGGCCGCAGCGAGATCATCAAGCCGGCCACGGCGGCCACCAGCGGCGAAGAGAAGCTGGTGCCGGCGCTGGCGTTGAAGGCGTCGGTCCAGCCGTCGCCGAGCGGCCCTTGCGTGCCGTCGTTGGTGGCGCTGACGATGGGGTACAGGCAGGCGCTGCCCTCGGTGATGTTGACGCAGTTGCCGCCCGGCGCCGCGATCGTGATCTCCCGGCCGAGGTCCGAGAAGCCCACCTTGGTGCCGGCGTGGCGCAGCGCCAGCACGCCGACCACGCCGCGGCAGTTGGCCGGCTCGCCGACCGGGCCGCCGGCGCTGTTGCCGGCGGCGGCGACGATCACCACACCGACCGCGGTGATGCGGTCGACCACCGACTGATAGGCGGCATTGCAGGTGTTGGCGCTGCCCAGGCTCAGGTTGATGATGCGCGCCGGGTTGGGGTTGGCGGGCACGCCGTCCACCGCCAGCCCGGCCGCCCACAACATGCCGGCCTGGATGTCGGCGTCGGTGCCGTAACACTTGCCCAGCACGCGCACCGGCAGCACGCGCACGCCGGGCGCCGTGCCGGCCATGCCGATGGCATTGTGGGTGGCGGCACCGATCAGGCTGGCGGTGCTGGTGCCGTGCCAGCTGCTGGACGAGGTGCCACAGTCGGAAAAGCGGCTGGTCAACGATTCCGCGTGGCTGACCCAATCGCCGGGGTCGCTGGGGTCGCCGTCGTGGCCGTCGCCGTCGTTGGCGACCACGCTGTCGGAGACGAAGTCGTAGCCGGGCAGCAGCGGGCCGCCATCGGCGACGCGGCCCAGGTCGGGGTGGTCGAAGCGCACCCCGCTGTCGAGCACGGCCACCACGACGCCGGCGCTGCCGGCGCTGCGCGCCCAGGCGGCTTCGATGTCGATCGCCGAGGGCAGGCCCGGGGCGGGCGCGCGCAGGTACCACTGGCCGCTGACCGGGCCGCCGCGCTGGGCCGCCAGGTCGACCGGGGGCCCGGTGAGGTACAAGGGGTCGTTGGGTGCGGTCAGCCGGCGCTGGCGGCCGTTGGGGACCGCGAATTCGACCTCCGGGTCAGCCGCCAGCTGCGCCGCCAGTGCCGCGGCGTCGACGCCGCGGGCACGCATCACCTGCATGCGCTCGCCCACCGAAGCGCCGGCTTCGAGCGTGCGACCAATGCGCGCACCGAGCCGGGCCGCGCGTTCGGCGCGGTCGCTGGCCGGTGCGCGCGCTGCACCGGTGTCTCGCGCCGTGCCGCCGGCGGCCAGCGACCGCTTGCGCAGCGTCGCCGCGTCGGCCTTGAACTGCACGATGACCTCGCCCGGCACCGGCGCCAGGGCCGGCCGCGCGGCCGCCGCCGGCAGCACCACGGCGAGGGCCAGGGACAGGGCGGCGGCGCAGCGGATGAGTAGCATCGGCGCAGTGTAGGGCCGGGCGCGCCGGCCGTGCCGCGGCCTCAGCGTGCGATCACGCGCACCATCTCCAGCACCTTGTTCGAGTAGCCCCACTCGTTGTCGTACCAGGCGATGACCTTGACGAAGGTCTTGTCCAGCGCGATGCCGGCGTCGGCATCGAAGACGCTGGTGCAGGGTTCGCCGCGGAAGTCGGTGGCCACCACCTTGTCCTCGGTGTAGCCGAGCACGCCCTTCATGGCGCCTTCGGACGCTGCCTTCATGGCGGCGCAGATCTCGGCGTAGCTGGCCTCCTTGACCAGCTCCACCGTCAGGTCGACCACCGAAACGTCGGAAGTGGGCACGCGGAACGACATGCCGGTGAGCTTCTTGTTCAGCTCGGGGATCACCACGCCTACCGCCTTGGCCGCGCCGGTGCTGCTGGGGATGATGTTCTCCAGGATGCCGCGGCCGCCGCGCCAGTCCTTGTTGCTGGGTCCGTCCACCGTCTTCTGCGTCGCCGTCGTCGCGTGCACGGTGGTCATGAGGCCGCGCTTGATGCCCCAGGTGTCGTTCAGCACCTTGGCCACCGGGGCCAGGCAATTGGTGGTGCAGCTGGCGTTGCTGATGATGGCCTGGCCGGCGTAGGTCTTGTCATTGACGCCGTAGACGAACATCGGCGTGTCGTCCTTGGACGGTGCGGTCTGCACCACCTTCTTCGCGCCGGCGTCGATGTGCTTCTGGCAGCTTTCCTTGGTCAGGAACAGGCCCGTGCCCTCGACCACGATGTCGGCACCGACCTCGCCCCACTTCAGCTCGGCCGGGTCCTTCACCGCGCTGAGGCGGATGCGCTTGCCGTTGACGACCAGCGTCGAGCCGTCGACGGCGACGTCGCCCTTGAAGCGGCCGTGCACGCTGTCGTACTTCAGCATGTAGGCCAGGTAGTCGGGTTCGAGCAGGTCGTTGATGGCGACGACCTCGATCTCGGGGAAGTTCTGCACCGCGGCGCGGAACACCATGCGTCCGATGCGGCCGAAGCCGTTGATGCCAATCTTGATGGTCATGTGATCACTCCTTGGTTAAGTCCGGGACAGAATCTTGCGCACCGTGTCCACCACGTTCTGCGTCGTGAAGTGGAAATGCCTGAACAGCGCCGGCGCCGGCGCGCTTTCGCCGTAGGTGTCGATGCCGACGACGGCGGCGCAGCCGTATTTCCACCAGCCGTCGGTGACGCCGGCCTCCACCGCCACCCGCGGCAGCCCGGCGGGCAGCACGCTGGCCTTGTACTTCACGCTCTGGCGGTCGAAGGTGGTCGTGCTGGGCATGCTGACCACGCGCACGGCGATCTTCAGCCTGGCCAGTTCGGCCTGCGCGTGCAGCGCCAGCTGGACCTCGCTGCCGGTGGCGATGATCACCGCCTGCGCTGGCTTGGCCAGCCCGACCTCGGCCGGGTCGGCCAGCACGTAGGCGCCCTTGCCAATGTCGTCCAGCCACGGCTTGGGCGCGTAGGGCAGCGTCTGGCGCGACAGCAGCAGCGCGCTCGGACGCGCGTCGTTGGCCAGCGCCATGGTCCAGGCGACCACCGTCTCGGCGGTGTCAGCGGGGCGCCAGACGTCCAGGTTCGGGATCAGCCGCAGGCTCGCCGCGTGCTCCACGCTCTGGTGCGTGGGGCCGTCCTCGCCCAGGCCGATGCTGTCGTGCGTGAAGACGTGGACGACGCGCCGCTTCATCAGCGCGGCCATGCGGATGGCGTTGCGGCTGTAGTCGCTGAAGGTCAGGAAGGTGCCGCCGTAGGGGATGTAGCCGCCGTGCAGGGCGATGCCGTTCATCACCGCCGCCATGCCGAATTCGCGCACGCCGAAGTTGACGTGGCGGCCGCCGTTGGGGACGCCGGCGTCGTCGAAGCGCAGCGGCGCCGTCGACGACGTGTTGGTGAGGTTGGACCCGGTGAGGTCGGCGCTGCCGCCCAGCAGTTCGGGCATCAGCTGGGTGAACACCTCCAGCGCCAGCTGGCTGGCCTTGCGGCTGGCCACGTTCTCGGCCTTGGCGTCGGCGGCCTCGAGCGCGTCGACCGCCGCCTGCACGAAGTTCGGCGGCAGTTCGCCCTTCATGCGGCGCACGAACTCGGCGGCCAGCTCGGGGTAGGCCGCCGCGTAGGCGTCGAAGGCCAGCGCCCACTGCGCCTGGGCCGCCGCTCCCGCGGCGCGCGCGTCCCAGGCCGCGTAGGCGGCTTCGGGGATCTCGAAAGGCGCGTGCGGCCAGGCCAGCGCCGCGCGCGTGAGTTGCACCTCGTCGGCACCCAGCGGTTCGCCGTGGGCCTTGGCGCTGCCGGCGCGGTGCGGCGAGCCCTTGCCGATGGTCGTCTTGCAGATGATCAGGGTGGGCTGCGTGGCCGAGCCGGCGCTGGCGGCGATGGCGGCGTGGCCGGCCATGGCGAGTTCACCGTCGGCCGGGGCGACGACGTTCCAGCCCTAGCCGGCCAACCGCTGGGCCACATTGTCGCCGTACCCGGGCGCGCCGGCACCGTCGATGCTGATGCCGTTGTCGTCGTACAGCGCGACCAGCTTGTTCAGCTTCCAGGCCGCGGCCAGCGCGCAGGCTTCGTGGCTGACGCCTTCCATCAGGCAGCCGTCGCCCATGAAGACCCAGGTGCGGTGGTCGACGACGGTGTGCCCGGGGCGGTTGAACTCGGCCGCCAGCAGCTTTTCGGCCAGCGCCATGCCGACCGCGTTGGCCAGCCCCTGGCCCAGCGGGCCGGTGGTCGTTTCCACGCCGGGCGTGACGTCGACCTCGGGGTGGCCGGGGGTCTTGCTGTGCAGCTGGCGGAAGTTGCGCAGTTCGCTCATCGGCAGCGCGTAGCCGCTCAGGTGCAGCAGCGCGTACAGCAGCATCGAGGCGTGGCCGTTGCTGAGCACGAAGCGGTCGCGGTCGGCCCAGTGCGGGTTGCCCGGGTTGTGGCGCAGGTGGCGGCCCCACAGCGCCACGGCCATCTCGGCCATGCCCATCGGCGCGCCGGGGTGGCCGGAGTTGGCCTGCTGCACGGCGTCCATGGCCAGCGCGCGCACGGCGTTGGCCATCAGCGCTGGGTCGAAGGGGGCGGCGGGGGAGGCAGTGGCCATGGACAGGCGCCGCAGCAGCGGCGTGCACGTGAGGGGAAGCCCGATTTTAGGAGGCTGCGAGGGTTGCGCTCCATGATCCATCGCAGGCCGGGCCGCGGGCTGGAGATCGGGCCCGGTGCCATGGCGGCTTGACGTGCGTCAAGACCGCCCGCACGCTTGCCGCCATGCTGCCGGCCATGCGCCACACCTCGCTCGAAGTCATCCGCGACGAACACCAGGCCCTGGCGGCCATGCTGCGTTCGATGTCGCTGCTGCTCACGCGTGCGCACCGCGACGGCCAGCCGCCCCCCTTCGACGTCCTGCGCGCCATGCTGTTCTATGTCGACGAATTCCCCGAGCGGCTGCACCACCGCAAGGAAAGCGAGCTGCTGTTCCCCAAGCTGCGTGAACGCTGCCCCGACCTGGGCCGCGTGCTCGACCGGCTGGAACGCGAGCACTCGGCCGGTGAGTTGATGGTGCGCGAACTGGCGCACACGCTGCTGGCCTACGAGGTGCTGGGCGAGCCGCGGCGCCTGGCCTGCGAGCAGGCGGTGGAGCGCTACGTGACCTTCTACCTGGACCACATGGGCGTCGAGGAAGAGCAGATCCTGCCTGCGGCGCGGCTGCATCTGAGCGCAGCCGACTGGGCCGAACTCGACGACGCCTTCGCCGCCAACCGCGACCCGCTCACCGGGCACGAACCCGGCGACGTCTACCGGCCGCTGTTCGACAAGATCCTGCTGTCCGCGCCGGCACCGCTGGGGCCGGGACCGGCGCGCTGACGCCGCCGCGGTTCAGCACAGCAGCGCCTTGCGCGCCCGGTGCAGGCGCACGAACAGGTTCTGCTCGCTGATCGCCAGTTCGTGGCAGATGTCGCGGCTGCTGGCGTCGTGCAGCGCACGCAGCTCGAGCGCGCGGCGCAGCGTGTCGGGGAGCAGCGCCAGGCGCGCCAGCGTGAGACGCAGCCGCTGGCGCTGCTCGGCAACCTCGTCCGGCCGCGGTTGCGGGCAGGCCAGCACGGCGGCCGGGCCGTCTTCGCCGTCGTTGTCCAGGCTGTCGTGGCCGGCGCGCTGGCGCACCAGGTCGACGATCTTGTGCTTCAGCACGGCCACCAGCCAGCTGCGCAGCGCGGCGCGGCCGCCGAAGGTGGCGCGGCCGGTGACCACGGCGACGAAGACGTCGTGCACCAGGTCCTCGGCGAGTGCCGCGTCGAGCAGCCGCCGGCGCGCGAACTGCACCAGGTAGCTGCGGTGCGGGGCCAGTTCGGCCCAGCCCACGGCGGGCAGCGGCAGGGCGGTGGCGGAGGCGTTCGCGGGCGTGGCGGCGGCAGCAGGCATGGCGGTTTGTCAGGGGGGTGGCGATGGCTACACTGTGGCCAGCCCGCATCGCGCCGAGCTCACCGAAGATCACGGCCCGATCACATCGAGATCAGGAATCGACGCCGGCCAGCGCGGCGTAAGAAGCCGCCCCGGCGGTCCGACCCCCCAGCATGGCCAGCCACATCCTCGTTGCCGAAGACCAGGCCGACATCCGCGACCTGATCGTGCTCAACCTGCAGCACGCCGGCTACGCCGTCACTGCAGTGGCCGACGGCCGCGCCGCGCTGGACAGCCAGCTCGAACGGGCCAGCGACCTGCTGGTGCTGGACCTCATGATGCCGGCGCTGGACGGGCTGGAGGTCTGCAAGGCGCTGCGCGCGCGCGGCCGCGCCACGCCGATCCTGATGCTCACCGCCAAGAGCACCGAACTCGACCGCGTGCTGGGCCTGGAACTGGGCGCCGACGACTACCTGACCAAGCCGTTCTCGATGGCCGAGCTGCTGGCGCGCGTGAAGGCGCTGCTGCGCCGCGCCGAGCTGCTGCGTGCGGCGCAGAGCGCGCCGGCGCAACAGCCGGCGGTGCGCAACGGCGAACTGGAGATCCTGCCCGGCCGGCGCGAGGTGCGCGTCGCCGGCCGGGCGCTGGAGTTCACGGCGCTGGAATTCGACCTGCTGCTGCACTTTGCCAGCCACCCGGGGCACGTCTATTCGCGCGCGCAGCTGCTGGACGCCGTGTGGGGCTACTCGCACGAAGGCTACGAGCACACCGTCACCACGCACATCAACCGCTTGCGCGCCAAGCTCGAGCAGGACCCGATGCAGCCGCGTTTCATCCTCACCGTGCGCGGCGCCGGCTACAAGATGCGCGATGCGCCTTAGGACCACAGCGTGACCGTGCGCCTGCGCCTGGCGCTGACGATCTTCCTCACCGGCCTGGTCACTGCCGTCGGCGTGATCGCCACGGTGGCCATCGCCTTCCAGCGCTTCGAGCACGAGAGCACCTGGCAGCGCGCCGACGCCTTCCTGGCACGTGTGACGACGCTGCACGACGACCTGCTGGACCAGCACGAGCGTCATCCGCAGGAGTTTGTCGCGTTCCTGCGCAACCTGGTGCTCTACGAACCCAACACCCAGCTCTACCTGCTGGACGCTCGCGGTGCGGTGTTGGCCAGCACCGGGCGGATGCCGCTGGCGCCGGGTTTCCAGGTCCGGCTGCAGCCGGTGCAGCAGGCGGCCGAGGCCGCGGCCAGCGGCGACCGGCGGCGCGCCGCCTACGTGATGGGCGACGATCCCGAATACATGGACGCCGACGCGGTGATCGCGGCGCGGGCGTTGCGCCGCGCCGTCATCCGCCCCGACGGCCAGGCCGCGGCGGGCTGGCTGTACCTGGTGTGCCGCAAGGAGGGCCTGCCGGCGCAGCGGCTGCAGATGTTCGGCAGCACGCTGGCCGGCCCGGCGCTGGGCGCGGTGGCGGCGTTGATGCTGCTGGCCACGGCGCTGGCGGCCTGGATCATCGTCGCCGTGACGCGGCCGCTGCGGGTGCTCAGCGACGAGGTCGACGCGATGGCCCGTCTCGGCTTCGAGACCGCCGCCGCAGGGCCGCAGGCCGGCTCGCCTGCGGCCCTGCCGGGGCAGGCGTCCGGGGCCCGCGCCGACGACGAATTCGGCCGTTTGCGCCACGGCTTCCAGGCCCTGCTGGCCAAGCTGCGGCAGCAGTGGGACGAGCTGCGCCGGCTCGACCACTTCCGCCGCGAAGGCGTGTCCAACCTGTCGCACGACCTGCGCTCGCCGCTCACCGCCACCGCGGCCTGCCTGGAAACGCTGGAGCAGCGCTGGGCCGCCGACGCCGCGCGCGACGACGACCGCCGCCTGGTGGCCGTGGCGCTGCGCAACACGCGCAACGCCGCTGGCCTGGTGCGCTCGCTGGGCGACCTGGCGCTGCTGGACGAACCCGAATTCAAGCTGCGGCCGGTGCGGCTGGACCTGGGCGAGGTGCTCGACGACATCGCGCTGCGATTCGCCGAACGTTTCGCCAAGGTCGGCCTGGCCCTGCGCTTCGAGCAGCAGGGCAGCGAGCCGCCGCTGGCCGGCGTCGACGTCGAGCTCTTCGAGCGCGCGCTGGCCAACCTGCTGGACAACGCGCTCAAGTTCAGCGCCGGCACGGCCCCCGCAGGCACCATCGTGATGCGTGCCGGACGGCTGGGCGACCGTGTGCGCATCAGCGTGTCCGACCCCGGCCCCGGCATCCCGGCGCCCGACCTGCCGCATCTCTTCGATCGCCATTACCAAAGCCGCGCCAGCGTGGCGCCGGCCAGCAGCGAACAGGGCCGGGGCCTCGGGCTGGCGATCGTCAAGCGCATCGTCGAGCTGCATCGCGGCACGGTGGCGGTGCACAGCATTGCGGGGCAGGGCACCACGGTGACCATCGAACTGCCGGCTGCTTGACCCCGGCCAACGTCGCGCCCGCCCGGCCCTGCTACAAGTGGGTCTGCACCATTTCAGGAGCCCGGGCATGCGGCGAAGCATCGGAGGCATGTTTCTGGCCGTGCTGGCCGCCGGCCTGGCCAGCGGCCCGGCCGCTGCACAGGCCACGCCGGTGCCCGGCCGCGGCGAGCTGCTCTACGCCACGCATTGCATCGCCTGCCATACCGAGCAGCTGCATTGGCGCGACCGCAGGACCGCCAGCAGCTGGCCGAGGCTGAAGGAGGAGGTGCGTCGCTGGCAGGCCGCAGCGCGGCTGGGCTGGTCCGAAGCTGACATCCTGGACGTCGCCCGCCACCTCAACGAGACCATTTACCACCTGCCGCAGACGGCCGACGTGGTGGGCCGGCTGGCCCCGGGCGCGGCCCTGGCCGAGGTGGCCCGGGCCTGGCGTTGAGCCGGCGCGGGTTCAGCCCCTGGGCGCGCGCAGCAGCCGCAGCGCCGGTGCCAGCGCCGGCAGTGCCGCACGGTCGAGCTTGCCGGCCGCGGTGTGCTGCAGGCTGGGCACGAAACAGATCCGCCGCGGTCGTTTGTGCGGCGCCAGCCGCGCGACGATGTGCTCGAGCAGGGTTTCGTCGCTCGGCGGGCGGGGCCCGGTCACCAGCGCGGCGGCCACGGTCTGGCCCCAGACCTCGTCGGCGACGCCGAACACGGCGGCGGCCTCGACGCCGGGGCAGGCTTCGAGCACCCGCTCGACCTCCACCGGGTAGACGTTCTCGCCCCCGGTGACGATGAGGTCGGTGCGCCGCGCATGCAGGTGCAGGAAACCCCGTGCGTCGAGCTCGCCGAGGTCGCCGGTGTCGAACCAGGCGTCGCGCGCCAGTGGCGGCTGCCCCAGGTAGCCGGCCATCAGCATCGGCCCGCGGACCTGGACGTGGCCCTCGTGCACGCGCAGCTGCACGCCGGGCAGCGGCCGGCCGGCGCCGCAGGCCGCGGCGTCGAAGCGGCGGTCGTAGGGCGTGGCGGCGACCTGCGAGCAGGTCTCGGTGCAGCCGTAGGTGACGACGATCGGCAGCCGGCATTCGGCGGCGCGCGCCAGCAGCTTGTCCGAGGCCGCTGCGCCACCCAGCAGCAGCAGACGCAGGTGCTCGGGCGGCACCCAGGCGGGGTGTGCGTCGAGCAGCATCGCCAGCATCGTCGGCACCAGCGACAGCTGCGTCACCCGGTGGCGGGCGATCCACTGCGGCAGCAGCGCAGCGTCGAAGGCCGGCGCCAGCGCCACGGCGCGCCGTGCCGCCAGGCAGCGGGTGGCGATCGACAGCCCGCCGACGCGTGCCACCGGCATCGCCAGCAGCCAGCAGTCGTCGTCGTGCCAGCCCAGGTTGGCGGCGCTGGCCTGCGCCGACGCCAGCAGGGCCGTCCGCGTCAGCACCGCACCGCGGGCGCGGCCGGTGGTGCCCGAGGTGTACAGCACCGCGGCGGCGTCGGCGGGCAGGCTGCCTGCCGCCTGCGCGGTGGCATCACGCTCGCGGGCCTGCTCCGCTTCGGTCAGCCTGGGGTGCAGCAGCAGCGCCGGCACCTGCAGTTCGAGCAGGGCGTACAGCGTGAGCAGGGTGTCCAGCGTGTTGCTGCCCGGCACCGGGTGCGCGGCGCCGGCGCGCAGTTGCGGCGCCAGCGCGGCCATGCGCTGCTCGGTCAGCCGCGCCAGGTCGGCGTAGCTGTAACGCTGCTCGCCGTCGTGCAGCGCCGTGGCCGCACCCGCGTCGCGCGCGGCCGCCCGGATCGACAGCGCGTCGGTCACGCCGGCCACGGGCCGGCCCCGCGCGCCCCGCGCCACGCCCTCACGGCAGCCGCGGGAACTTGCGGAAGTCGGGCTTGCGCTTCTCCAGGTAGGCGTTGCGGCCTTCCTGGCCTTCCTCGGACATGTAGAACAGCAGCGTGGCGTTGCCCGCCAGTTCCTGCAGCCCGGCCTGGCCGTCGCAGTCGGCGTTCAGCGCCGCCTTCAGGCAGCGCAGCGCGATCGGGCTGTTGGCCAGCATCTCGCGGCACCACTGCACGGTCTCGGTTTCGAGTTGCTCGTAAGGCACGACGCAGTTCACCAACCCCATCTCGAGCGCCTGCTGCGCGTCGTACTGGCGGCACAGGAACCAGATCTCGCGCGCCTTCTTCTGGCCGACGATGCGGGCCATGTACGAAGCGCCGTAGCCGCCGTCGAAGCTGCCCACCTTGGGCCCGGTCTGGCCGAAACGCGCGTTGTCGGCGGCGATCGTGAGGTCGCAGACCATGTGCAGCACGTGGCCGCCGCCGATGGCGTAGCCGGCGACCATGGCCACCACCGGCTTGGGCAGGGTGCGGATCTGGCGCTGCAGGTCGAGCACGTTCAGGCGCGGCACGCCGTCGCCGCCGACATAACCCCCGCTGCCGCGCACGCGCTGGTCGCCGCCGGAGCAGAAGGCGTCCCTGCCCTGGCCGGTGAGGATGACGACGCCGATGTTCTCGTCGTCGCGCGCGTCGCTGAAGGCGGCCTGCATCTCGCGCACCGTCTCGGGACGGAAGGCGTTGCGCACCTCGGGGCGGTTGATCGTGATCTTGGCGATGCCTTCGTCGCACTTCGCGTAGAGGATGTCGGTGTAGCCGACGACCGGCGTCCACGCCGGAAGCGGCGGCAGGGTGGGGGTGTTCATCGTGGTCTGTTGCGGGTGGTTGAGGGGTGGTGCGCTGCGGACGATACCGCTGCCGCGGTCAGTCGATCTTCGCCCCCGAGGCCCGCACCGTCAGCGCCCACTGGGCGGCGCTGGCGGCGATGAACTGGGCAAAGGCCTCGGGCGTGCCCGCCACCTGCTGCGCGCCGCGCGCACGCAAGGCGGCGCGCAGGGTGGGGTCTTCGAGAGCCAGGCGGATCGCCGCGTTGAGGCGTTCGACGACGGCCGGCGCGGTGCCCGCCGGCACGAAGATGCCGTCCCACGCCGACGCCTCGTAGCCGGGCAGGCCGGACTCGGCGATGGTCGGGATCCCGGGTGCGCCGGGGAAGCGTTTCAGCGTCGACACCGCCAGCCCGCGCACCCGGCCCTGGCGGGCCTGCGGGTAAGCGTTGGGCATGACCTCGATCATCATCTGCACCTGGCCGCCGATGAGGTCCGTCAGCGCAGGCGCACCACCGCGGTAGGGCACGTGCACGATGTCGATGCCGGCCTGGGTCTTGAACAGCTCGCCGGCCAGGTGCGAGGTCGTGCCGTTGCCGGCCGAGGCGAAGTTCAGCTCGCCGGGACGGGCGCGGGCGTAGCCGATCAGCTCCGCCACCGACTTCACCGGCAGCCGCGGGTCGACCACCAGCAGGGCCGCGATCTCGGTCATGCGCGACACCGGGATGAAGTCCCTGACGGGGTCGAATCGAAGCTGGCGGTACAGGCTGGCGTTGATGGCGTGCGTGCCGTTGGTGCCATACAGCAGCGTGTAGCCGTCGGGCGCCGCGCGCGCGACGAACTCGGCGCCGAGGTTGCCGCCGGCACCGGCCTTGTTCTCGATCACGATCGGCTGGCCCAGCACCCGCGCGACCTTGGGCATGATCAGCCGCGCCTGGTTGTCGGCGCCGCCGCCAGGCGGGAAGGGCACGATCAGCCGCAGCGGCTTGTCGGGGTAGGCGCGAGGGCTGGCCTGCGCGCCGGCGGCCGTGCCGGGCGCCAGCGCGATCGCCAGCGCGCATGCGCCGACGGCGCGCGAATACCAGGTGGCCAGCATCACCGCGCGGTATGGCGTCATGTCACCGCGTCGATGTCGCCGGCAAGATCGGCGTGTGCCATGGGCGTCGAGCAAGCAGTACGGCAGTGGCAAGGGCTTGCACGACGTGTATCGTGCCGGGCTCGGGGAGTGCGGTGCGCAATGTACAGCGACTGGCCGCTGTGCTGCGCCGGTGGCAATCGCGCTCGCCGCCGGAGTCGACTACTGCCGCGGGAGCGGGGCCGACATCGCTGGAGCGAAACCCCGCCTCCCGCCGCTCTGCTTCGGGCTGGTTGGATGGCAGCGAGGACTAGTTCCTGATATTGATCCGAAGCCAGAAATTTGAACTTGTTGCGCGTCGCGAAGTACCTCGACCTTGCGCTCTTGCGCTCTTGCGCACTTGCACCCTTGCACCCGAAATCAAGGAATGAAACTAGTGACTCGACTGATACCGGGTTGATTGCCATTGACCATGAACAGTTCAATAAAAGTTCCTGTCGGCGCGACTCCGATTACCTGAACGAGCTGGGGATGACCGGTTTCGAACGCCCGATAGAAAGGCATGACGTACGCGATCAACCGTGGAGTTGATAATGTCGGCAACGACCCGTAGCTCACCACCACCTCATGGTTTCTACCGTCTACAATTTCGAGCCCGTTATCTTTATGGATCGTCTGCAAGTACGGTGCTTTCCAATCATCTTGCTGGAAGAGCGCTCTCGCAAGATCGCTCTGCGCCGCTTTCATGTTTACCATCCCATACAAAACTCTGCTGAGATCAATACTGTCTTCAGCACCATCTTCAAGTACCGATCGAATACCTCTATTATGCCCATTTGATACCGTGTACCAAACCGTATCGCCTGTCAACTTCCAGGTGCTTGGAACGGGAACGATCAAACCATCGGTGATTGGCAAGAAGAATTTTGTTGCCCCACCCGATTTATCTACGCTAAGGAACGTGCCAGCGGACTGGCAGATGTATCTGTTGACCGCCGGCAAACACGCCGGAATAACTTCGCGGGTAAACACAGAGTCTGTCAGTGTCGATACATTCAGACTCATGTCGATCCGAACCAACTTACGGCCACTGGAACCATCTGCAAATAGGACAGTATACGATTCAGTCTGTTCTACGACAGTGGCGCCAGTTGCAGCGAAGAGTGATACTATACTGCGGTCAGAGATACGTAGAGCCTTCAGGAAACCGGATCCGTCCAGAAGGAGCATGCTTCGGAAATCCGATCCCAGCCAGCCCACCACCTCAGATGCAGAAGCTTGCACGCCGACAACTACTGCGGGCTCTGTACCAGCGGAGTAATCGTAGACTTTAACGGCATCCTGATCGCTGAAGATCAGGATGCCACTCCGGACAATTCCATCATAGAAGAACTTTGTTGCGGCAGTGCTGTTCAAGGTAAAGAGATTCCTGACGAGTCGAAACCTGTGGTCCATCTCAGATACCTGTTGACCGGCCCGCACGACGAAACCACGGAGCCCACCGTCGCCAGAACGAAGTGTCGAAAGAATGACTCCGGGCGACGCCAGTGGAGGATCGTTTGCGCCAAGATCCATCGGCAGTGCAAATCGCCGCAATCCGGTGCCGCTGCAATTGCCATCAACGGCCGGAGCATTTACCAGAACCAATGATCGCTCGGGTCGCACAGGATCAGATACAAACACGGCACCGGCACAGAACTGTCGAGTAGAAGCCGACGAGAGTTGAGTTGATTCAGGAAACACATCGGATCTCGACAGATTGACTTTACGGAAGATGTCCTCTTTAATATAAACTATATAGCCAGCCGCGCCCGCTCTGATCAACCCGGGAAACTGACCCTGTCCCCCGTACCAGAAGAAATCCAGCTGCTCCGGTTCGCTTCCGAACGTGATCACAGAACTGGCTTGTCCTGCTGCCTCCAGCAGCACTGGACCTTGAGGTGAATCGGGATTCACAAGATATAGCGAATAAGAATTGTTTGCAGCGGTCCCATTGGCCCAGTTGGTCACCGAATTGGACTCCTGACGCCCCGCCGCACCCCAAAGGAATCTTGTCCACGCCTGCGTGCCCGGCGTGACTTCCAAACTCGCACTGTTGCTAGTCGCAACAGCGCCGTTGTTGCTCGAGACGGCAACCCTGTAGCTCGCCCCGCTGTGGCTGAGTTCTGCGGAGGGCGTCACGTAGGTTGCATCCGTTGCTCCAGCGATCGCAACACCGTCCCGGTGCCATTGATAGGTCAACGTCCCGGGACCTGTCGCCGCCACAGAGAAAATTGCGCGCTGCCCTGCTTCGACGGTAACTGAATGAGGCTGCAAGCTGATGTCAATATCGAAGCACAGATCCGCACGGACCTGTTGCGCCCAGAATGCGACAGACTCAAACTGCTGTAGCACATTTCCTGTGAAATTACCGAGACCAAATATCATCTCGTTTGGCGTTATACCAAGATAACGTGTCCCCCAAGTGCCGCTATAGGCGCGCGCATTGTAGATCGTTCCGTCGTACTCCACACTAGGAAATTTCTGCGCGGCAGCCCTCGGAAACAGATCAGGGAACTTGTACTCTGCCCACTCCAGCACCTTTTCTCCGTCGATTGATGCGCAACTCGTTGGTGAAAAGGCGAGTGCACTCTTGCCGTGAAGCCCAGTGTTTGACTGCTTCGAATAATCGTCAACCGAAGTCGCACCACCGCCACATCCGATCAAAACGGTATGCGCAATGACTATCATCCCACCCAACAGTCCGCGCTGAGTTTCATATTGCAGTGTGCGCATGTGTTTTGACTCCGATGTAATGATTCGAACAAACTTAAACTACTGACAAAGCGACGTAAACTGACTACAAGAGCAACCTAGCAGGCCGCTAACAGACCAATCGACGCCGGCAACCGCGTAAGCGAGCCCACAGGCACCATCAGACCGTATGAAGCGATCACGCGCCACCCACCATGGCAGCTCCGTCGGGATGGCGGTTGGGCAAATCAGAATACGCAGGACTAGCAAGGCACTTAAGTTCTTCGATGCGAAAACAGCCCCATCGCAGTCAAACCGAAAACTACTATGAGCAATCCGGATGGCTCGGCTACGCTGTATATCTGATGGGTATACCTTATTCCAGAAGCCGCTGCCAAGTCAAAAAGCACATTATCTCCCAGTTCGTTATACGCCGAAACGCTCTTTATTATCAAACTATTTTGAACGTCCATGAACGAGCCGAGTTCGCCATCCAGAATTAGATCTAGACCAGCGTACTCCTCCTGACCGAAAACGACATGATAATCAACAAGGAGATCTATTGCGAATTCTGCTGGCGCTTCTGCCGAGCGAGCGTCGATTATAAAGAAAGGCCCCAATAATCCAACGATAAGTGGAGATGAAAGAGAACTTTGAGCCGTGGGTCGAGAAAAAATTGAAGCCCCACCAAGATTATTGTCGACGTAATCCCATGCAAGTAGACCCAAACGTCCACCCATAACTCTTCCATCTAATCGAATATTGAACCTAAGCGAACCTTCTGTTCCTAGCAGCGAGCTATCTACGGGATTCACTGTAATGGCATCAGTCAGACTGCTTTGCGCGGTAAATAGATGATGGCTTCCAGCGGCGGTATTCGAGATAGACAGGAATGTGTGTCTTGCACCGGTTGTTATATCTATGCTGGTGGATGCAATGACACCGTTTTCATTGCAGCTCCTGCTAAGAGATGATGGAATATAAATAGGAGGAGGCGCATCAGTACATCTCGCGTGTGTTTGATAGTACATTGGAGCGGCATACGCGGACACAAACGGCATCAACAAGAATGCCTTGATGAAATACTTCCAAAGGAACACGTTAATCTCCTGTCGGCGGTATATATTGTGCGAAGATGTGTGTTACGCGATGCGTCTCATCACGCGTCCTGCGCATAACATCTATACACGAAGGTCATCGGCGCATCTAGAGACTCTTCCACTGGATTGTGTTGAATTGAGGAGTTATCGTTTTCTACCATTTGGCGTAGAAGCATGCCCCCTAGTTGCGGGGGAGCGATTGCCTTTCGAGGTGTTCTGGTCGTGGTGATACATCCTGGTCCGAGGTCTGCGAGGATCTGCAACGAGCAATCCATCAGCTCGAATCAAGCGCAGGCCTGCCGCACCAGATCGGCCTGTCGCCGACAGCGGGTCTTGCTGAATAGGGATCGGAGATGTGTGCGCACCGTTGGTGTGCCGACCGCCAGTACGGCGGCGATCTCGGCGGGCGTAGCCGAATGGGCAACATGCCGCAGCACCTTCAGTTCCGTTCGCGTCAGGCAGAAGTGCGTGGCCAGCCGCATCAGCCATTCGTGGGCTTCATCCCCAAGTCCAGACTCAAGCACTAGCAGCAGGAGCGGCGGATCGAACCCGGGGTCGCGCAATTCACCGCCCGAAGGATCGACACTCCGCAGGCGGGCTCGGCGGATGGCGGGTCCAGGCGAGCCTGCAGCGGCAGCTGTCGCCGTGGTGGGCAGCAGTGTGATCATCTGGCTGTGGCCAGCCCGCCGCGCTTGCGCGCCGCCCTGTCGCAAGGCACTCGCGTTTGCCGTTCCAATCGCCTGGAGCCGACTGGCGGCAAGCCTGATCACGGGTGCGACGTGAGATCCGCCCGCGATACGAACGGCTGGGCCGTTGGCGTGCTCGACGTGGAGATCACCGCGCACGAGCCAAGCCGGGTCTGGCCAGCGTTCGGCCATGGCCAGGGCAGTGCTGTTCGTCGGCGCACGGAAGGCTGGTTTGTTCCAGCCCGATGCGGCGTCCTCGTCGCTTGTACCGGCTGCGTTGCATGACTGACTGAACATGGGCGCCTTCGCTTCGGGCTTCGAGGCCGCATCGCCCCTGAGGTCTTGAAGCTAAGATGCCGCGGTTACCAGGGCGTTACCACCGCTGGAACCGGTCGCGGGGCGCTTCGGTCAATACTCTATCCACGGCAGACCGAGTTGTTGGACGAGGCTGCGCAGCCGAGGGTGATCAGGATTGCGTTCCAGGAAGCTAACCCGGAACTCGGGTGGCAGCAACGTAGTTGCGTCCCTGATCCAGGCCATGGCGCGTCGAGCCGCGTACCGCCCTTCGTCGATCCGACCAGCTGCGACGAATGCCCACGCAGCGTCAGTCCACAGCGCGGGCACATAGTCGGCCAAAGGCTGCACCTCGGCCAGCCGGCGCACCAAGACGGCCGCGTCGTTGGCCGCTTCGTCGACCTGACCCCTTCGCAGCCGTGCATCCACCAGGCGCGCAAGGCCGAGAGCGGCCAGGCCATGCAATTCGCGCCGTGTAGCTTCTTCAACCCAGCCTCGGGCAATCTCCACCGCAGCTTCCGGTGCCACTTGACGGCAGTGTTCCGCAAGCAGCCTGAAACGTACGTCCGGGCGGTCGCCTTCGAGCAATATGCTCAAGCCTTGATCAATCAGCGTCGGTGCAGGGCGTCCCATGGCCGTGGCGGTCTTGGCCTGCATCAACAGCCGAGCGGCTCGGATGAATGGCGGCACCGACGTTGCGGGCGCTGTGGCCTCCAGCAGTGGCTTGGCCCGGCCCGGTTGGCCCAGCACTAGCCAGAGCATTGCCAGGCTGTTTTCCGCATTGACGATCCAAAGAGACAGCCCGGCAGCGCGAAATCCATCCAGAGCGGTCTGCATGTGGTTCAACGCATCGCTGAATCGGCCGCCGTCCCGCAGGATCTGGCCCAACGTCAGGCGCATGCCCAAGCCCAGCCCGAAAGACTGCTCGATGTGCTCTGGCCGGTTGAACGCCTGCTCCAGGTACTGGGCTGCAAGGCCGAGGTGGCCCTGAAAGTAGTGGTTGATCCCCAGGTTTGCCAGGCCCGTGATGGCGTCTGAAGGCCGGCCAGCGTCCCCCGAAGCGTCGACACCACGTTGTTGTGCCAGGGCCGCGGCGCTGCGCCGGTCTGCACCCGCGAGCACCGTCCCGTAGTCGCCGAAGAACTCGGCCTGCTCCCCCGCGCTCAAGCGCGGTACGACGGTGTCAACCAGTCCGTCAAGCAGCCCGGCCGCTTCGGCCAGGCTACCCGTATTGACCATGGCGTATGCCAGGCGCCGCGCCGCAATCGCAGCGTTGCCATGATCCCCAGCGTCCCGCAGTGCGGCGATGGCGTCGGGCAAGGCGTCCAGAACCCAGGCGAACTCCCCGCTGGCGTTGTACGACTCCGCGGCAGCCAACGCGGCCAACAAACGCTGCCGCGAGGTTCTTGCCCGCAACAGCAAGGCGTCGGCCGCAAACCGGTGCTCACCGGCAGCGCACTGAACCAGGGCAGCGACGCGGTCGAGTTCCGCGGCGAACCGTTCATCCGGCAGATTTGCAGCATCGAAGGACTCGGCAGCGGTCATCAGCAGTTGGGACTCCTCGATGCGTCGCCCGTGGCGGCGGGCCGACTCCGCGGCGCGAACGTACTGGCGCCCTGCCTCCTCAAACCGCTCCGCTTCGTGCCAGTGGGGAGCCACGCGTGCCGGTGCGGCGCCCTCGCGCTGCAGCCAGCTGGCAATGGCCGCATGCATCCATTGGGCGATGGGCCGTGGCACGGAGTTGCGCGCAACTTCAGCAATGAGGTCGTGCACGAACCGCTCGTCGCGCAAGAGGTTGGCATCCCGCAACTCGGCCCATGGCCGCGCCAGGAGCGTGGGATGCTGGCCGAGCACCTCGCTAGCAACTGCAGGCCCGAAATCGGCACCCGCCAGTGCCGCCACTTGCGCCAGTCGTGTCGCGTCCGGCGACAACTGCGCCAGTCGCGCCTGCAGCAGGTGCTGCACACTGCTGGGCAAGGGAACGGCCTGGTCGGTCGACAGGCACCGGTCCAACACCACATCGAGCGAACGCAACACGAACAACGGATTTCCACCCGTGGCCCTTGCCACCGCCGGCGCCCAATGCGGGATTTGATCTGCGGGCCATTGGACGCTGGAAAGCAAGGCTGCCACGTCGTCGGCGGACCAGGGTTGCAGCGCGAATCGGGTGATGCCCGGCTCCATGGCCGCGAGCCACTCCACGATCGCTGCAGTCGCCTCATGGGGGCGCAAGCCAAATAGCCACCGCGGTCCCGACTCGGATCCGGCGATGAGGGAAATCAGCTCCACGCTGGCTTGATCGACGTACTGCAGGTCATCCACGCAAACCATCGGGACCCCTTCGATCGCCTTCAGCAGTGCCTGCCCAAACCGAACGGGTTGCATGCCCGCGGACGGCTGCACACCGAATCGCGGGTCCAGGGCGGCGAATTCGTGGGCCACCCAGGGCGCCAGAGACTGCCGGCGATGGTCAACCGAGCTGTCGGGAAACAGCGCCTGCAGCAGGCGGGCCGCCACGGCATAGGGATGGGCCTTGTCACCCCAGTGTCCGCTCACACTGACCGTGCCTGGATGGCGCACGACGAAGTCGCCAATCAGCCGCGACTTGCCGGAACCAGGCTCGCCCGACACGACCATGACCTGGTGTGCCGCCGCTGCAGCGGACAGGCCCGTCATCTGTTCATCTCTTCCCACGAGGACCGGCGGGTTCCGCAATCGCTGGCGGAGTGCGTCGTTGCTCGGCACGGCATGGGCCACTTGGCCCTGAGCCACTTCCCGTGCCAGCGCCCGGGTCTGCGCTGAAGGGCTGGCGCCGAGCTCGTCTTGCATCCGGCTCTGCAGTTGCTCGTAGCAGCGTAGCGCGGCTGCATGGTCCCCCATGCGGGCAAGCAAGGTCATCAACTGGCGGTGTGCTTCCTCGGACCAAGGGTCAAGTTCGACCAACTGTCGGCAAGACCCCGCGGCCTCGTTCAACTGGTCGGCTGCAAGGCAGCGATTCGCCTCGGAACGCAGTGCGGCGCAGCGTAGCAGGCGCCACTGTTCGCGCGCAGTGCGAAGCCAGGCCTCCGCGTCGGGTGCGTCGGCAACATCATGTCCTTGCAGCAACTCGAGCCCGCGGGTACTCGGCGAAGGGGGGCGTCGATCGCGAAGGTCGACCAGGTCGTGCATTACCCCATCGGAAAGTTGGAAAACGGGAAGGTTTGGCAACAGCGGCCTGCCTGCGAGCCGGCCCAGGCGAAACAGGCGCTGTCGCATGCTGCTGAGCTGGTCACGCGGTGTCGCGTTTGGCCACAATATGCTGGAGAGCCACGCTCGCGATACCGTTCCGGTGGTTGCCACCACCGCCAGCGCCAGAGCGTCCTTGCTGTTCTTCAGCAGGTGTCGCTTGCCATCCGCGCCCTCGATTGCGGGCACGCCCAGCAAGTGCAGGACAGTCGGCGACCGTCCGGGGGTGTCGTTCTCGGCCACAACATCCTCCACTTGGCTCGCGCTCATCTTGGCATGCCGGCGCTCGAACTGACCTGGACTCGCTCAAACAATCGTCTCGCCTGGATGCGTGGTCTTCGGCCTCGGCCCATCACGGGTGTCCGCTGGCCATGCGTGTGGTGAAGACCGGCAACGCCTCAAGGAGCCTTGCCGGCCACCTGCACGCCGTGGCGCAGGCGTGCCGTGGGCTGACGTGAGAGAAGTTCAGGGGGCGACGACCTGCAGCGTGGGGAAGTAGGTCCTGAACCGGCTGGCGTCCCGCGTCAGCAAAGGCCAACCTTCCACGGCGGCGTGCGCGCCGATGAAGAAATCGGGCAACACCTGCAGCTTGCTGCCTCCCCGCTTGCGGTACTGCACGTAGGCTTTGGCCGCAAGGAACAGGGCGGACCGGGGAATCTCGCGCAACTCCAGTTCCAGCGTCGCCACCACGCCGTCCAGCGCTTCGAGCGTCGCGAACGACAACGACATCTCCGCATAGATGATCGGGTTGATAGTCAACTGGTGAATGCTGGCCTGCGCCCGCATCTGGTCGATCGACCAGTTCGCCCACTGCGGGTCGTCCTGCAGCACGTCCACGAGGACGTTGGTGTCGACCAGCAACATCAGTCATCCGACCGTAGAAGCTTCATCAGATCGTCTGTCCGCCAGGGTATATCCGCGCGGCCGCGCACGGCGTCGAAACGGTCCTGCGGTGGTCGCCGCGCGCCCTTGGCCGGGCGAACCCGATGCAGTACCAGTTCCCCGGCGGCATTCACCGAGAACTCCACTGGGGCGCCAGGCGTCAGATGCAGTTCATCGCGAATCCGCTTGGGGATGGTGACCTGGCCTTTGCTGGTCAAGGTGGTCGACATGATCTCGTCCTGGAGTGTTACTGAGTGGCAGGATGGTAATACATCATGCTTCCGCAGGCGCCCTTCGCTACACCGCTCAGCCCGCCAACGGCTCCACGCGCAGGCGTCCGTGCTGCTGTGCCAGGCTGCGCCCCAGCAGGGTCGTGGCGGCGTAGATCGCGTCGATGGTGGGCGTCGGCACGCCGGTAATGCGGCCCAGCTCGACCACGGCGCCCACCAGCGCCTCGAGCTCGAGCGGGCGGCCGTGCTCGACGTCCTGCAGCATCGAGGTCTTGTGCGCGCCCACGGCCTCGGCGCCGGCCAGGCGCTGCTCCAGGGTGATCTTGAAGCGCACGCCCAGAGCCTCGGCCACACGCTGCGCCTCGGCCATCATCGCCGCCGCGAGCTGCCGTGTCGGCGGGAAGCGGCAGATGTCCTGCAGCGTGGCGTGGGTCAGCGCGCTGATCGGGTTGAAGCTCAGGTTGCCCCACAGCTTGACCCAGATCTCGCTGCGGATGTCCTTGGCCACCGGCGCCTTGAAGCCGGCGCGCATCAGCGCGCCCGACAGCGCCTCGATGCGCTCGCTGCGCTGGCCGTCGGGTTCGCCGAGCGTGAAACGGTTGCCCTCGATGACCTTCACCACGCCAGGCGCCAGCAGTTCGGCCGCCGGGTAGACGACGCTGCCGATGACGCGTTCGGGCTCGATGCCGGCACCGAGCGCGCCGCCGGGGTCCACCGACTCCAGCGTGCGGCCCTCGTGCGGCCCGGCGAGCTCGTGGAAGTACCACCAGGGGACGCCGTTGATCATGGTCACGACCATCGTGCGCGGGCCGAACAGCGCACGCAGGTCGGGCAACAGGTCGCGCACCTGGTGCGCCTTCACCGTCAGCAGCACCGCGTCCTGCGCGCCGGCGTCGGCGTGTCGCTGCACGGCGCGCAGGTGGGCCGACGGCGGCGCCACCACCTCGCTGCCGTCCTCCAGCACCAGCTTGAAGCCGTGGTCGTTGATCGCCTGCAGGTTGCGGTTGCGCGCGATGAAGGTGACTTCCTCGCCGGCCAGCGCCAGCCTGGCGCCCAGGTAACCGCCGATGGCGCCCGCACCCACGACACAGATCTTCATCCGCCCGCCCTCAGTTCGCGCTGGCGCGCGAGGGTCTTCGCCGCGCCCCACAGCGGCCACGCCAGCATCAGCAGCGCCAGGCCGGCGATGCCGGCCACCAGCGGGTTGCTCCAGAAGATGCTCATCGAGCCCTGGCTGATGAGCATCGCCTGGCGGAAGCTGGCCTCGGCCATGTCGCCCAGCACCAGCGCCAGCACCATCGGCGCCAGCGGGTACTTGAGCTTCTTGAACAGGTAACCCATGACGCCGAAGACCAGCATCACGACGACGTCGAACATCGAGTTGTTCACCGTGTAGGCGCCGATGGCACAGACGACGATGATCACCGGACCGATGATCGAGAACGGGATGCGCAGGATCGCCGCCCACCACGGCACCGTCGTCAGCACCACGATCAGGCCGACGATGTTGCCGATGTACATGCTGGCGATCAGGCCCCAGACGAAGTCCTTCTGCTCGATGAACAGCATCGGCCCGGGCTGCAGGCCCCAGATCAGCAGGCCGCCCAGCAGCACCGCCGCGGTCGGCGAACCCGGGATGCCCAGCGTCAGCATCGGCAGCAGCGCCGACGTGCCGGCCGCGTGGGCCGCGGTCTCGGGGGCCACCACGCCTTCGATGCGGCCGCTGCCGAAGCTCTGCGGGTCCTTGCTCATGCGCCGCGCCATGCCGTAGCTCATGAACGACGCCGGTGTCGCACCGCCGGGCGTGATGCCCATCCAGCAGCCGACGGCCACCGAACGCAGGAACAGCTTCCAGTGCTTGATCAGTTCGCCCCAGGTCTGCCACACCACCTTGAAGTCGATCTTGGCGCTCTTGCCCTTGAAGGCCAGGCCCTCTTCCATCGTGAGCAGGATCTCGCCGATGCCGAACAGCCCGATCACCGCGATCAGGAAGCCGAAGCCCTTGAGCAGCTGCGGGAAGCCGTAGGTCATGCGCAGCTGCCCGGTCACCGTGTCCATGCCGACGGCGGCCAGCGCGAAGCCCAGCATCATGGCGGCGATGGTCTTCGCCGGCGGCTCCTTGCTCATGCCGACGAAGCTGCAGAAGGTCAACAACTGCACGGCAAAAAATTCCGCCGGACCGAACTCGAGCGCGAACTTCGCCAGCAGCGGCGCCGTGAAGGTGATCAGCAGCACCGCGAACATGGCGCCGACGAAGCTGGAGGTGAAGGCCGCCGTCAGCGCCTGCGCGGCGCGGCCCTGCTGGGCCATCGGGTAGCCGTCGAAGGTGGTGGCCACGCTCCAGGGTTCGCCGGGGATGTTGAACAGGATCGAGGTGATGGCGCCGCCGAACAGCGCGCCCCAGTAGATGCAGCTCAGCATGATGATCGCCGAGGTTGGGTTCATGCTGAAGGTCAGCGGCAGCAGGATGGCCACGCCGTTGGCGCCGCCCAGCCCCGGCAGCACGCCGATCAGCACGCCCAGCGTGATGCCGATGAGCATGAAACCCAGGTTGGGCAGCGTGGCTGCGACGGCGAAGCCGTGGAACAGGTTCTGCAGTTCGTCCATCTCGCCGGCCGTCGCGTCAGAACCCGAACAGCGCTTCGAGCGGGCCCTTGGGCAGGGCCACCAGGAACCAGCGTTCGAAGACCCCGAAGAAGGCCAGCGGCACGCCCAGCGCCACCGCCGCCGTCAGCGCCATGCCGTGCTTGCCGTGGCGCAGCATGAAGTAGGCGATGAGCAGTGCCGAAGCGACGTAGATGCCGAGCGGGAAGATCAGGCCGACGTAGAGGGTCATCGGCCACAGGATGGCCCACACGCTGGCGATCTGCGCGCGTTCGGCGAAGCGCCGGTGCGTGCGCCAGCGCAGCAGCTGCTGCAGCGCCACCCAGCCCGCGGACAGCAGCAGCGCCAGCCCGATGTAGAAGGGAAAGTAACCCGAGCGCGGGCCGTCGTCGCCCCAGCCGGTGCCGACGCGCAAGCTGTCCCCGATGACCAGGCCGGCCAGCGCCGCCAGCAGTAGCGCGACCGCCAGCTCGGGCCAGCGCACGCCGATCGAGTCGTCCTTCTCGTCGGGTCCGACAGCCATCATTTGGCCATGAAGCCGGCGTCTCGCATCAGCACACGGTGCATCTGTTCGGTCTTGGCGACCCAGTCGAAGTAGGCCTGGCCGCTCATCGTGGTCTGGTTGAAGGCGCCCTTTTCCATGAACACCTTCCACTCCGGCAGCGCGCGCACCTTGGCCAGCAGGTCGACGTAGAACTGGGTCTGTTCGGCGGTCGCGCCGGGGGCCATGAAGATGCCGCGCAGCATCACGTACTCCGCCGGCAGTCCGGCCGAGGCACAGGTGGGCAGGTCGGCCCAGCTCTGCGTGGCCGTGACCTTCTTGGTGTAGGGCAGCTTCTGGGCGTCGAAGACGCACAGCGCGCGCAGCTTGCCGGCGCGCCAGTGGCTTTCGGCCTCGATCGGGTTGTTGACCGTGGCGTCGATGTGCTTGCCGACCAGCTGCACGGCGACTTCACCGCCGCCCTTGTAGGGCACGTAGGTCATCTTCTTGCCGGCGGCCTTCTCCAGCAATGCGGTGATGATCTGGTCTTCCTGCTTGCTGCCGGTGCCGCCCATCTTGATGCTGCGGTCGGGGCCGGACTTCAGCGCTTCGAAGAAGTCCTTCGGCGTCTGGTAGCGCGACTCGGCGTTGACCCACAGCACGAACTGGTCCAGCGCCATCATCGACACCGGCGTC
>CAYJOA010000007.1:0-51973 GCA_964371495.1 uncultured Rubrivivax sp. | reverse complement strand
CGATGGTGCCCACGTTGACGTGCGGCTTGGTGCGTTCGAACTTGCTTTTTGCCATCTTGAGCGCTCCTGGCTTGGTAGTTCAGTGATCAGTAACGAAAGAGACTTGACTGGTGGTGCCCATGGCGCGGATCGAACGCGCGACCTCCCCCTTACCAAGGGGGTGCTCTACCACTGAGCCACATGGGCATCGGTACGGGTCTGACGGCCGGACGACTTGAACTCACCGGCAGGCCCGTAACGACGTCTTGCTGCAATCCAACCTTCCTTGGAGCGGGAGACGGGAATCGAACCCGCGTCATTAGCTTGGAAGGCTAAGGTTCTGCCATTGAACTACTCCCGCCCGGCACAACCGCTTCAATCTCTGGTGGAGGAGGGTGGATTCGAACCACCGTAGGCGTAAGCCAACAGATTTACAGTCTGCCCCCTTTAGCCACTCGGGCACCCCTCCGGAGAGCCTGCGACTATAACACGGTGCCGCGCCAGGGTATGCCCGTGCGGCCGCAGTGCCGATCAGGCCGGTTCCCGCAACTGGGCCATGACCCCGTCGCACCACAGACCTAAGCGGCCGGGCGTGTCGGCCGCGCCGGGAATCATGTTCACCGAACGCTGACTCAGGTGGCGCGCGAAAGCCAGCCGGGCATGGATGGCACCACGGTCGGCCAGTGCACGCACGGCGGCGTGGGCGTGGGCGCCGCAGGCCACGATGGCTTCCAGCGGCCCCACCTCGGCGGCCAGCCGTTCCAGATTGCCGGCCTCCAGGACTTCGTTCAGCGTCGGCACCGAGCGCCGCGTGAGCGCGGGATATTCGACCCTGCTCCAGGAGTTAGTGATCACATACCGATCTCTCAGCGGACTTGGAAAGTGCGCTGGCAGGCGTTCGTTCAGCACGAGCAATGCACGCCCCAAGTTGGCGCCGGTGCCGGCCGCGCAGGGGAAACCGCGGGCAGCCTCGAAGCGGCCCGGGCAGATGAAAACGAATCCCGTCCGGGCGCCCGGGCACGCCTGCAAGTGCGGCAGGCCCATCAGGCGAACAGTTCGGCCAGCGCGGACCCGGGGTCGGGCGCGCGCATGAAGGCCTCGCCGACCAGGAAGGCATGCACGCCGGCGGTCTGCATGCGCTGTACGTCGGACCGGGCCAGGATGCCCGACTCGGTGACGAGCAGGCGCTCCACCGGCAGCCGCGGCAGCAGGTCCAGCGTGGTGTCCAACGTGACCTCGAAGGTGCGCAGGTTGCGGTTGTTGATGCCCACCAGCGGCGTTTTCAGCCGCAGCGCGCGGTCGAGTTCGGCGGCTTCGTGCACCTCCACCAGCACCGCCAGGCCTAGCGCCAGCGCGGCGGCTTCCAGGTCGGCCATCAAGGCGTCGTCCAGGCAGGCCGCGATCAGCAGGATGCAATCGGCACCCAGGGCGCGCGACTCGACGACCTGGTACTCGTCGATCATGAAGTCCTTGCGCAGCACCGGCAGCGCGCAGGCCGCACGGGCCTGCTGCAGATAGGCGGCCGAGCCCTGGAAGAAGCGCTCGTCGGTGAGCACGCTCAAGGCGGCCGCGCCGCCGGCTTCGTAGCTGGCGGCGATCTCGGCCGGCACGAAGTGCTCGCGCAGAACCCCCTTGCTGGGGCTGGCCTTCTTCACTTCGGCGATCACCGCGGCCTGGCCGGCAGCGACCTGGGCGCGCAGTGCGGCCTCGAAACCACGCCGGTCGCGCCGCGAGGGCGCTGACTCGGCCTCCGCACGCCAGCTCGCCAGGCTGCGCCGCGACTTGGCCGCCGCGACCTCTTCGCGCTTGACGGCGACGATGCGTTCGAGGATGTCCGTCATGGCGCCCGGAACCTGTTGCTCACGCTGACGAACTGGCTCAGCTTGGCCATCGCGCGGCCCGAGGCCACGGCCTCGCGGGCGCGCTTGACACCGTCGGTGACCGACGCGGCAACGCCAGCGCAGTACAGCGCCGCACCGGCATTGAGCAGCACGACGTCGCGGATGGGTCCGTCTTCGTTGGCCAGCGCGCGCTGGATGCACTGCACCGACTCTTCCTTGTTGGCCACGCGCAGCACCCGCGAGTCGTACACCGGCAGGCCGAAGTCGCTGGGGTGCACGGTGTGTTCGCGCACCTCGCCGTCCTTGAGCTCGCCGACCAGCGTCTCGCCCGACAGCGAGATCTCGTCCATGCCGTTCATGCCGTAGACCACCATCACGTGTTCGCTGCCCAGGCGCTGCAGCACGCGCACCAGGATGCCCACCAGGTCGGGGTGGAAGACACCGAGCAGCTGGTTGGGAGCGCCCGCCGGGTTGGTCAGGGGCCCCAGGATGTTGAACAGCGTGCGCACGCCGAGCTCCTTGCGCACCGGCGCGGCGTGTTTCATCGCCGCATGGTGGCTGGGCGCGAACATGTAGGCGATGCCGGTCTCTTCCAGGCAGCTTGCCACCTGGTCGGGCTTGAGCGTGATGCACGCGCCCAGCGCCTCCATCACGTCGGCCGAGCCCGAGGTCGACGACACGCTGCGCCCGGCGTGCTTGGCCACCCGCGCACCCGCCGCGGCGGCGACGAAGACCGATGCGGTGGAGATGTTGAAGGTGTGCGAGCCGTCGCCGCCGGTGCCGACGATGTCGACCAGGTGCGTGCGGTCGGCCACCGGCACCGGGGTCGCGAACTCGCGCATGACCTGCGCCGCGGCGGCGATCTCGCCCACCGTTTCCTTCTTCACGCGCAGCCCGATGGTGAGGGCCGCGATCATGAGCGGCGACATCTCGCCGCTCATGATGCGGCGCATCAGCGTCAGCATCTCGTCGTGGAAGATCTCGCGGTGCTCGATGATGCGGGTCAGCGCTTCGGTGTTGGTGATGGGCATGAAAGGCTCCTAAATGGTGGCTCTGAGCACGGACACGGCGCGCTGGATGTCGGCGGTGGACACGTCCAGGTGCATGACCAGGCGCAGGCGGTACAAGCCGCTGCACAGCACACCGGCAGCGCGCAGGCGGTCGACGGCACCTGCCGCCTTCTCCGGCGCCAGGTCGACGAACACGATGTTGCTCTGCGGCGGCAGCACCGTGACGCCCGGCAGGCCTTGCAGCCCTTCGGCCAGCGCGCGGGCATGGGCGTGGTCTTCGGCCAGGCGGTCGATGTGGTGGTCCAGCGCGTGCAGCGCCGCCGCCGCCAGCACGCCGGCCTGGCGCATGCCGCCGCCGACCATCTTGCGGACGCGGTGCGCGCGGGCGATGAAGGCCTGCGATCCGCACAGCGCCGAGCCGACCGGCGCGCCGAGTCCCTTGCTGAAGCAGACCGAGACGCTGTCGAAGTGGCCGGCGATCCGGCGCGCCTGGTCACGCGCATCACCACCCTGCGCCTGCGTGGTCGACACGGCGGCGTTGAAGAGGCGGGCGCCGTCGAGGTGCGTGGCCAGCCCGCGGCGCCGCGCCAGCGCGCTGGCGGCTTCGATATAGGGCAGCGGCAGCACCTGCCCGCCCCAGGTGTTCTCCAGCGCCAGCAGCCGGCTGCGCGCGTAGTGCGCATCGTCGGGCTTGATCGCGGCTTCGATGTCGGCCAGCGGGATCGTGCCGTCGGCCTGCTGCGCCAGCGGCTGCGGCTGGATGCTGCCCAGCACCGCGGCGCCGCCGCCTTCCCAGCGGTAGGTGTGCGCCATCTGGCCGACGATGTACTCGTCGCCGCGCCCGCAGTGGGCCATCAGCGCGCACAGGTTGCTCTGCGTGCCGCTGGGCACGAACAGTGCGGCCTCGAAACCCAGCATGCCGGCGATGCGCTCCTGCAAGGCATTGACGGTAGGGTCGTCGCCGTAGACATCGTCACCCACCTCGGCAGCGGCCATCACCGCACGCATCGCGGGGGTCGGCCGCGTGACGGTGTCGCTGCGCAGGTCGATGGCCGTCATGACACACGCTCCAGGAAGTTCTTCAGCATCGCGTGGCCATGTTCGCTGAGGATCGATTCGGGGTGGAACTGCACGCCTTCGATGGCCAGCTCGCGGTGGCGCACGCCCATGATCTCGCCGTCGTCGGCGGTGGCGCTGATTTCCAGTTCGGCCGGCAGCGACGTGCGTTCGATCGCCAGCGAGTGGTAGCGGATCACCGTCAGGCGCTGCGGCAGGCCACGGAAGACGCCGCGGCCGTCGCTGCTGATCTCGCTCGTCTTGCCGTGCATCAGCTGCTGCGCGCGCACGATCCTGCCGCCGAGGGCGACACCGACGCTCTGGTGGCCCAGGCAGACGCCCAGGATCGGCAGCTTGCCGGCGAAGTGCCGCACCGCCGGCACGCAAATGCCGGCCTCGGCCGGCGTGCAGGGGCCAGGCGACAGCACGAGCCGGTCGGGCCGGAGCTCGGCGATACCTTCGAGCGTGATCTGGTCGTTGCGGAACACACGCACGTCCTGCCCGAGTTCGCCGAAGTACTGCACCAGGTTGTAGGTGAAGGAGTCGTAGTTGTCGATCATCAACAACATGGTCAGAACCCCTCTTCGACCAGTTCGGCCGCGCGCAGCACGGCGCGATTCTTGGCCTCGGTCTCGCGCCATTCCGCACCCGGGTCGGAGTCGGCCACGATGCCGGCGCCGGCCTGCACGTACAGCGTGCTGTCCTTGACGACGCCGGTGCGGATGGCGATGGCCACGTCCATGTCGCCGGCGAAGCTGAGGTAGCCGACGGCGCCGCCGTAGATGCCGCGCTCGGTGGGTTCGAGCTCGTCGATGATCTGCATGGCGCGGATCTTCGGCGCGCCGCTCAGCGTGCCGGCGGGGAAGCATGCGCGCAGCACGTCCAGCGCGCTCAGTCCCGGCTTCAGCCGCCCCTCGACGTTGCTGACGATGTGCATGACGTGCGAGTAGCGTTCGATGCCGAAGGCTTCGGTGACCCTGACGCTGCCGGTTTCGGCGATGCGGCCGATGTCGTTGCGCGCCAGGTCGATCAGCATCACGTGCTCGGCGCGCTCCTTGGGGTCGGCCAGCAATTCGGCTTCGAGCTGCTTGTCCTGTTCGGGCGTGGCGCCGCGCGGCCGCGTGCCGGCGATCGGGCGCAGCGTCACCGTCTGGCCGCCGTCGGGCAAACGTTCCTGGCGCACCAGGATCTCGGGGCTGGCGCCGACGATCTGGAAGCCGCCCATGTCGTAGTAGTACATGTAGGGACTGGGGTTCAGCGAACGCAAGGCGCGGTACAGCGAAAGCGGGCTTTCGGTGTAGCGCTTCCTCAGGCGCTGGCCCAGCACGACCTGCATGCAGTCGCCGGCAGCGATGTAGGCCTTGGCGCGCTGGACGGCGGCTTCGAACTCGGCGCGCGGCAGTTCGCGTTCGACCGCGTAGCCCGGGCCACGCCGGACCTGCGGCGCGCTCACGCTGTAGCGCAGCTTGTCGCCCAGTTCGGCCAGCCGCCGCTTGCCGTGGTGGTAGGCCTCGGGCGCACCCGGGTCGGCATAGACGATGAGGTACAGCCGCCCCGACAAGTTGTCGATGACGGCCAGCTCTTCGGTCTGCAGCAGCTGGATGTCGGGCGTGCCGATGCCGCCGGGCTTGCGCACGCCGGCCAGCTTGGGCTCGATGAGACGCACCGTGTCGTAGCCGAAGTAGCCCGCCAGCCCGCCGCAGAAGCGCGGCATGCCTGGACGCAACGCGACCTTGAACCGCGCCTGGTAGGCGGCGATGAAGGCCAGCGGGTTGCCTTCGACGCGCTCGCTCACCCGGCCATCGGTGACGATTTCGCTGACCTGCCCGGTGGCGCGCAGCAGCGTGCGCGCCGGCAGGCCGATGAACGAATAGCGGCCGAAGCGTTCACCGCCGACCACCGATTCGAGCAGGAAGCTGTGCGCGCTACCGCCGGCGAGCTTGAGGTACAGCGACAGCGGCGTCTCGAGGTCGGCAAAGGCCTCTTTGATGAGCGGGATGCGGTTGTAGCCCGAGGCAGCCAGGCTCTGGAATTCGAGTTCGGTGATCACTTGGAGGCCCTCTGCGGCCCCGGTGCCGGAGCCGCGTCATGTTCGACGGGCGGGCGCCGTGGCGCCCGACGGGGCCCGACCGAAGAGGGTCAGGCCGTGAAGCTCGTCGAGCGACGCCAGGGCCAGGCTCCCCGGCTGCGGGAACCTGCCGTGGGGCTCGTGGGGGTGACGTGGGCCATGCACATGACCCTGTCAGTCTAGCAGCAGTTGCCGGCGCTGCGGCCGGGCCACGGCGGCCGCGCCGGCCCCTGGCGCGGCTCGTTCAAGCCGGCGCCGGCGGGCCGGCGCCGAGACAGGCCGCCAGTTCGTCGAGGCGGTCGATGACCGCGTCGGGGTGGGCCCGGGCGGCCGGTTCGCCGTGGTTGTAGCCATAGCTCACCAGCACCACCGGGCAGCCGGCAGCGCGGGCCGCTTCGGCGTCGTTGCGCGAGTCGCCGACCATCAGCGTGCGCGCCGGGTCGCTGCCCAGTGCCTTGCAGGCCTGCAACAAGGGCAGCGGATCGGGCTTCTTGCGCGCGAAGGCGTCGCCGCCGAAGGCATGTTCGAAGTAACCATCCAGCCCCTTCAAGGCCAGCAGCGGGCGTGCAAAGGCGTTGGGCTTGTTGGTCAGGCAGGCCAGCCGCAGGCCGCGCGCACGCAGTGCCTGCAGGCCCTCGACGACACCGGGGAAAACGGTCGAGTACTGGCCGTTGATGCCGATGTAGTGGTGCTGGTAGCGGGCCCAGGCGCGGTCGTACAGGTCCGGCGGCGCCCCCACCTGCTCCAGCGTGCGCGCGAGCAGGTGCTCGCTGCCCTTGCCCACCGTGCGTGAGATGAAGTCGCGGCCCACCGGGGGCCAGCCCAGGTCGGCCAGCGCCAGCCGCAGCGCGACCTCGAAATCGCCGACGGTGTCGACCAGGGTGCCGTCGAGGTCGACGATGGCGGCTTGAAACTGGGTGTCTTGCAGCGGGCGCATCGCCTGCATTGTGCCGGGCGAAGCCGACAACGCTGGCGCGTCCGTGCTCAGCCGATGCTCTCGACCTGGCGGCTCTGCTGGTAGGCGCTGCCGAAGCGGTTGGCCAGGAAGTCGGGCAGCGCCACCTGCTCCTGGCGCACGAAGCCGCGCTGCGGCAGCTTGCCTTCGCGGAACAGGTCGACGGCGGCGCAGATGCCGGCGGCGGTGGTGATCTGGATCGCCGACAGCGGGCGCGCCTCGTTGCGGTCGGCGAAGATCTTGCGCGCGAAGACCTCCTGCAGCAGCGAACCCTCACGCATGCCGCTGACGGTGACGAAGACCAGCACCACGTCCTGCATCGTGCTCGGGATCGAGCGCCGCATGATGTCCTTCAGCGTCTCGGTGTCCTGGTTGAGCTGCAGTTCCTCGAGCAGCATCTTCATCAGGTCGCGGTGGCCGGGGTAGCGCACGCTCTTGTAGTCAAGCGTCTGCACGCGGCCGGCCAGCGTCTCGCACAGCGTGCCCAGGCCGCCGCTGGTGTTGAACGCCTCGTATTCGGTGCCGTCCAGGCTGAAATGCTCCATGCCTTCGAGCGGCAGCACTTCGATGTTGCGGCCGCCGCGGATGGCCTCGCAGGGGTGGCAGTACTCGTTGATGAGGCCGTCGACGCTCCAGGTCAGGTTGTACTTGAGCGAGTTGGTGGGGAATGCCGGCAGCGCGCCGACCCGCATCTTCACTTCCTGCAGGCTGTCGAATCCCTGCGCCAGGTGGTGCGCGACGATGCCGATGAAACCCGGCGCCAGCCCGCATTGCGGCATGAAGGCGGTGCCCGCGCCTTCGGCAAGCTGCTTGATGGCGCGCGTGGCGGCCACGTCTTCGGTGAGGTCGAAGTAGTGGCAAGCGGCTGCGCGCGCCTGTGTGGCGGCCAAGGTCGCCAGGTGGTAAGGCAGCGCGTTGACCACCGCGTCCTGGCCGCGCAGCGCCTGCAACAGTGCGCCGGCGTCGGCCGTCTCGACCTGCAGCGTGCGCACCGGTTCGTGCGCCAGCTTGGCCAGCGCCGCTGCGCTGCGGTCGACCACGGTGACTTCGTAGTCGCCGCTTGCTCCCAGCAGATGGGCGATGGTCTGGCCGATGTGTCCGGCGCCGAGCAAGGTGATACGCATGGAGGTGGCTTCCGTCGCTGTGGTGATCGACGCGAAGTCTAGGCACGAACGATGACGAAAAAAAGCATCATTCCGCCGAACAGTTTGATTCGGTCGTCGTTTTGTATTCAAGTTCGGTCACAACGACAGACCCGACGACCGGTGTCAGGCGGACCCGCCGGCGCTGGCGCACCGTCGGCGGCGGCTTGTGCAAGTCGGCTTGCGCGAGGTCAAGGGCCGCGTCGAAGGTGCTGGCGGAGAATCGTCCGGCGTTGCGGCCCATGCCAGGGTTGGGGTCGCAGCGCAGTTCGTCGGCGCGCTGGAGAACACCCATGACACAGACACCGTTGCAGACTCTCCGCCAGCACCCCTTCGCGGCCGAGTTCCGGCCCGAGCACCTGGAGCGTCTGGCGGCGATCGCGAAGACGGTGCACTTCGACGCCGGCCAGGTCATCTTCCATGAAGGCGAGGCCTTCTCGGTCTTCTACCTGCTCAACGACGGCATGGTCGCGCTGGAACTGGAAATGCCTGAACACGTGATGCGTGTGCAAACCCTCTTCCCCGGCGACGAATTCAACTGGTCGGCCTTCATTCCGCACGCCGGCAAACACTTCCAGGCCCGCGCGCTGAGTCCGGTGTCTGCACTGGCCTTCGAAGGCGCTGAGCTGATGGCCAGTTTCAAGGCCGACCCTGAATTCGGCCTGGCCTTCATGCTGCGCCTCATGAGCGTGGTGTCGGAGCGGCTGCGGGCCACCCGCGTCCAGCTGCTCGACATGTACTCGCCGGTCGCCAAGCGCGCCGGCACCTGAGCGGGCGCCGGCCCGTACAGCCAGCCGCGCGGCACCGCACCGCGGCGGCGAGCGCTAGAAGTACGCCAGCACCCAGCCCGGGAAGACGGCCATGATCAGCGCCGCGGCGAGGCAGGCCACGGTCGCGCTCCAGGCCAGGCTGCCCACCTTCCCGCCGCCGCCGGCAACCGTGGCGTCTGGGCTCATGAACATGAACTGGATCACCCGCAGGTAGAAGTAGATGCCCAGGTAGCTGCCGATCAGGCCGAGTACCGCGTAGGCCGTGTGGCCGGCAGCGACGACGTTCTTGAAGATCAGGAACTTGGCGACGAAACCGGGGAAGGGCGGTATGCCGGCCAGCGACAGCATGGCGATGCCGATCATCAGCGCCGAGAACGGCGCGCGGTGGAACAGGCCCTTGAGGTTCTCGAGCCGGTCGCGTTCCAGGTCGTTTGCGGCCGGCGGCAAGGCCGCGAAGGCGAGCAGGTTCATCAGCCCGTAGGCCAGCACGTAGAACGCCACCGCCTGTAAGCGCTCGGCGGCGCCGCCGAGCAGCGCGTAGTACAGATAGCCGGCGTGGGCGATCGAGCTGTACGCGATCATGCGGCGCAGGCCCGTCTGCTTCATCGCCGCCAGGTTGCCCCAGACGATGGAGATCAGCGGCAGGACGGCCAGCAGCTCGAGCATCGGCGAGGCCAGCACCGCGTTGCCGAACAGCCGCACCACCGCCAGCAGCACACCGGCCTTGACGATGACCGCCATGTAGGCCGTGACCGGCACGCTGGCCCCTTCGTAGGCGTCGGGTGCCCAGGCGTGGAAGGGCACGATCGCGGCCTTCAGGAAGAACGCCAGGATCACCAGCACCACTGCCGTGCGCGCCATCGGGTCGGTCGAAGCCAGCGCGTTCGAGAAGGCCAGCGTGGCCAGCGAGCCGGTGGCGCCGTACAGCAGCGAGGCGCCCATCAGCAGCATCGCCGTCGCCGCGCCGCCCAGCACCAGGTACTTCAGTGCCGCCTCGGCGCTCTGCGGCCGACGGTAGGCCAGCAGCACGAGCACGTAGACCGGCAAGCCCATGATCTCCAGGCCCAGGAACAGCGTCAGGAAGCTGTCCGACGACTGCAGCAGGCACACGCCGTACAGCGACGACATCAGCAGCACCGGGAACTCGGCGCCGTCGAACTCGTCGCGCGACATCAGCAGCACCGGCATCGTGAGCGCCAGCACCATCGCCTTGGCGATCAGCGTGGCGGGATCGACCGAGAACTGCCCGGCGAAGGGCGCCGCCGCATAGCCGGAGAACGACAGCCAGGCTGCGACCAGCGCGGCGGCGCCGGTGCAGACCAGGGCCACGGCAAGCGAGGCGCGCTGCCAGCGGCCGGCGATTTCCAGGATGAGCACCAGCACGATGCCCAGCAGCAGCAGATGCTCGGGCAGCATCGCGGTCAGCACGGCTTGGGTGATCATGGCGTTCCCCCAGGCAGACGCGACGTCGTCACCAATTGCTTGTAGGCCTTGGCCGCCATTTCGGTCTTGCGCATCGGCTCGTCGGGGAACAGGCCGAGCGCGAAGATCGCCACCACGATGAGGCCGAGGATGGTCTTCTCGCGCGCATTCAGGTCCAGCAGCGGCATGTGCGGTGCCTTGGCGGCGCCGTACAGGAAGCCGAGCGCGAAGCGCAGCATGTACAGCGCACCGAGCACGACGCCCGTCACCGCCACGACGGCCAGCACCAGCGGCAGGCTCTGGCCGGCCTGGTACAGCGGCCAGGCGGCCTTGAAGGCGCCGAGCAGCACCAGGAACTCACCGGTGAAGCCGCTCGTCGTGGGCAGGCCCACCGAGGCCAGCGTGAGGATCATGAAGAACACCGAATACACCGGCAGCAGCTTGGCCAGGCCGCCGTAGGCGGCGAGCTCGCGGGTGTGGCAGCGCTCGTAGATCATGCCGACCATCAGGAACAGACCGGCCGCCACCAGGCCGTGGCTCACCATCTGGATCACCGCACCCTGGATACCCGCGAGCTCCAGGCTCAACAGGCCCAGCATGACGTAGCCGAGGTGGCTGATCGAAGAGTAGGCAATGATTTTCTTGATGTCGTCCTGCACCAGCGCCAGGCATGCGCCGTAGACGATGCTGAGCACCGCCAGCGCCATCAGCCACGGCGTGAACAGATGCGTCGCATCGGGGAACAGCGGGAAGCCCAACTTCATGAAGCCGTAGGTGCCCATCTTCAGCAGCACGCCGGCCAGGATCACCGAGCCCGCCGTCGGCGCCTCGACGTGCGCGTCGGGCAGCCAGGTGTGCAGCGGCACCATCGGTACCTTGATGGCGAAGCTCAGCGCGAAGGCGGCGAGCAGCCAGCCCTGCACGTTCAGCGGCAGCTTGGCCGTCATGAGGTCGGCGAAGGCGAACGAGGTGATGCCCGACGTCGACTGCAGCGTGTAGACGAGGTAGATCAGCGCCGCCAGCATCAGGATGCTGCCGAAGGCGGTGTAGAGGAAGAACTTGATGGTGGCGTAGATGCGCCGCGTGCCACCCCAGATGCCGATGAGCAGGAACATCGGGATCAGCATCGCTTCCCAGAACACGTAGAAGAGGAACAGGTCCTGCGCCAGGAAGGTGCCCATCATCGCGAACTGGATCAGGAACACCATCGCGTAGAACAGTTTCACGTCCTGGGTGATGGCGCTGAAGGCGCTGGCCACCACCAGCGGGCCCAGGAACGCGGTCAGCATGACGAGCAGGATGTTGTAGCCGTCGAGCCCGATCTGGTAGCTGACGCCCCAGCCGGCGATCCACGGCAGGCGCGTCTCGAACTGCAGACCGTCGACCTGGCTGTCGAATTGCGAGTACAGCCAGGCCGCGAGCGCGAACTGCACGATCATCACCGTGAGCGTGACGCGGCGCGTGAAGTCGTGGTTGTCGGCCGGCGACAGCAGCAGCAGGCCGACGCCCAGCAGCGGCAGGAACAGCACGAAGTTGAGCAGGCCGGCGTCAGACATTGCGCCAGCTCCACAGCAGCGCGCCGACGATGCCCATCATCACGAACCAAGCGTAGCGGTGCAGGCTGCCGTTCTGCACCCGGCTCAGCACGCCACCGCTCCAGCGTCCGAGGGCCCCCATGCCGTTGAGCGTGCCGTCGAGCAGCCAGCGGTCCGACAGGTTCAGGAACACGCGGTCCGACAGCCAGACCAGCGGCCGGCCGATGACACCCTCGTACAGCTCGTCGATGAAGTACTTGCCCGACAACCACCGGTGCACCCCGGCGTAGCGCTGTTGCAGCGCCTGCACGCGGTCGGGCGGGCCGCCGTACAGGAACGCGGCGCCGGCCAGGCCGGCCAGCGCCAGCACCACCGACAGCACCAGCAGCGGGAACTCGAAGTGATGCAGGGATTCATGCACCCTGGGCAGCGGCAGTTGCGGCTCCAGGAAGTGCGGCAGCGCGATGAAACCACCCACCGCCGACAGCATTGCCAGCAGCAGCAGCACGCCGGTCATCGACCACGGTGATTCGTGCACGTGGTGCTCGACCTCGTGGTCCATGCGCGAGCGGCCCAGGAAGGTGAGCCAGAGCAGCCTGAACATGTAGAACGCCGTCATCAGCGCCGTCGCCGCGGCCACGATCCACAGCAGCGGCGACCCGCCCTGCGTGCTGGCGAAGGCGTACCAGAGGATCTCGTCCTTGGAGAAGAAGCCGGCCAGCGGCGGGATGCCGGCGATCGCCGCGGTGGCCACCGCGAAGGTCAGGAAGGTGATCGGGATGCGGCGTGCCAGCCCGCCCATCTTGCGCACGTCCTGTTCGCCGCCCAGGGCGTGGATCACGCTGCCGGCGCCGAGGAACAGGCAGGCCTTGAAGAAGGCGTGCGTGACGACGTGGAAGATGGCCACGCCGTAGGCACCGACGCCGAGCGCCAGGAACATGAAACCCAGCTGCGACACGGTGGAGTAGGCCAGCACCTTCTTGATATCGGTCTGCACGACGGCGATGGTGGCGGCGAAGAAGGCCGTGGCCACGCCGACGACGGCGATGACGGCCGAGGCCTCGGGGGCCTGCAGGTAGACGCCGGACATGCGCGCGACGAGGTAGACGCCGGCGGTGACCATGGTCGCCGCGTGGATCAGCGCCGAGACCGGCGTCGGGCCGGCCATCGCGTCGGGCAGCCAGACGTGCAGGGGGATCTGCGCCGACTTGCCGGTGGCGCCGATGAACAACAGGATGCCGACCAGGCTCGCCGACACCGCCGGCGCCGCGCTGCCGGTGAAGGCGAAGGCGGCATTGATGCGGTCCATGTCCAGCGTGCCCAGGGCCTGGTAGAGCAGGAACATGCCGAGCAGGAAACCGGCGTCGCCGATGCGGTTGGTGATGAAGGCCTTCTTGCCGGCGCGCGCGTTGGCCAGGTCGTCGAACCAGAAGCCGATGAGCAGGTAGGAGGCCAGTCCGACGCCTTCCCAGCCCACGAACAGCACCAGCAGCGAGCGGCCCAGCACCAGCAGCAGCATGAAGAACAGGAACAGGTTCAGGTAGGCGAAGAAGCGGCCGAAGCTCTTGTCGTGCGCCATGTAGCCGACGGAGTAGATGTGGATCACCGACCCGACGCCGGTGACGACGAGCGTCATCACCGCGCTCAGGCGGTCGAAGTAGAAGGCGATCTCGAACGGGCTGTCGCCGATCAGCGCCCAGCGGTAAACGATCTCGACCAGCGGCGCGTAGTTGGCGTGCCGAAGGTCGGACAGCGCCATCACCGCCAGCGCGAAGGCCGCCAGAGGCAGCCCGCAGCCGACGACGACGACGAAGGATTTGCCGACGCGGTTACCGCCGAGTTGCGTGGCCAGCACGCCGTTCAGCAAGAAGCCGAGCAGCGGCAGCAGGACGATGGCGGTCAGCACGGTTAGCCCTTGAGATCGTTGTACGCGTCGAGCTTCAGCGTGCTCTTGCCGCGGACCAGCAGCAGCACGATCGGGATGGCCAGCGCGATTTCGGCGGTGGCCACGACGAAGATCAGGAACACCAGCACCGCGCCCACCGTCGTCGCGCTCTGCTGCGCGAACGTGACCAGACTCAGGTTGACGCCGTTGAGCATCAGCTCCATGCACATCAGCATGACGAGCACGTTGCGCCGCACGATGACGCCGAGCAGCCCGATCGAGAACAGCGCCATCGCCAGGCCGAGCAGGAGTTGGGTTCTATCCATGACGGCCCTTCTTGTCGGCCGCGCGGCTGACCTTGATGACTGCCATCGCCGCCACCACGGCAGCCACCAGCAGCACCGAGGTGAGCTCGAAGTGCAGCCAGTATTCGTTGAGGAACGAGACCGCGAACGGCGAGATGCCGTAGGTCGCGCTGGCCGACGCGGCGGCGGGTGCAGGCACGGCGCGCCAGATGCCGATGACGATCACGCCCATCACCAGCACGAAACCGGCGATGCCGGGCAGCAGCAGCGTCGAGTACTTGGCCCCGGTGGCTTCGCGCACCTCGAGCAGCATGATCACGTAGACCATGAACACCATCACCGCGCCGACATAGATCAGCACCTGGAACGCGGCGATGAAGTGCACGCCGAGCAGGCCGTAGATGCCGCCCAGGAAGATCATCGTCGAGATCAGCGCCAGCGCCACCCGCATCGGCTGGCGCAGCACGATCATCAGCCCCGCGCCGGTCAGCGCACACAGGCCGAACAGCCACAGCAGCAGGGTGTCGAGGTTTTGCAGCAGGACGTTCATCGCGGGGCTCCCCCGGACCTGGCTTGGCCACCGGCGCCCGGGTAGGGCTTGGCGACGTCGCTTTGCGGCTTCCAGGTCAGCATCTCGTCCATCGTCAGCCACATCTGGCGGCGGTCGTCGGAAGGCAGACCCGGCGTTTCCTTGGCCATGCGGATGGCGTCCTCGGGACAGGCCTCGACGCACAGGCCGCAGAAGATGCAGCGCGAGTAGTCGATCTCGAAGCGCACCGGGAACTTCGGATGCGCGGTGTCGCTGGGGTCGAAGCCGGCCTCGATCTCGATCACCTTGGCCGGGCACACGGTGGCGCACATGTTGCACGCGATGCACTGCGGCTTGCCGTCGGGGCGTTGCGTCAGCACGTGCTTGCCGCGGTTCAGCGGCGCGTAGTCCCAGCGTGTTTCCTCGGGATAGTAGATCGTCAGCGCGCCCTTCTTGCCCGTCATCCAGCGCCCCATGTTGCGCAGGAAAACGCCGCTGGTGATGACCAGGCCGCGCAGGATCTCGGGCAGGTAGGCGCGCTCCCAGGCGCCGAGCGTGGGCTCGTTCCAGTACTGCTTGCGTTTGTAAGGCGTTTTCACCCTTGCCCCCCCTGGTGCGACCACACCAGCACGGCGGTGATCGCCAGGTTGGCCAGCGCCAGCGGCAGCATGAACTTCCACGCGAAGGCCAGCACCTGGTCATAGCGGAAACGCGGCAATGTCCAGCGGATCAGGATCTGGAAGCTGCAGACGATCAGCACCTTGACCAGGAACACCACCAGCTGCGTCACGACCACCGCGCCGTGGCTCATTTCCCAGGTGCTGCCGTTCGGCCAGGTGAAGCCGGCGTCGTTCATGTAGGGCAGGTTGTAGCCGCCGAGGAACAGCGTCGTGAACAGCGCGCCGATGATCGCGATCTCGATGAACTCGGCGAACATGAACAGGCCCATCTTCATCGCGCTGTATTCGGTGTAGTAACCGGCGATGAGTTCGGACTCGGCCTCGGGCAGGTCGAAGGGGATGCGCTTGTTCTCCGCGATCGCCGCGGTCATGAAGAGCACCGCCGCGAAGGGCTGGTAGACGACGCCCCAGGCCGGCAGGAAACCGAGCACGGTGCCGGATTGCTGACGCACCATCGAGCCCAGGTCCACGGTGCCGAAGATCAGGATCAGCCCCAGCACCGTGAGGCCCATCACCAGCTCGTAGGAGATCATCTGCGAGCCGGCACGCAGGCCACCCAGCAGCGAGAACTTGTTGGCCGACGACCAGCCCGCGAGCATGGCGCCGATGATCGTCAGGCCGCTGAAGGCGAAGACCATCAACAGCCCGGCGTCGAGCTGCGCGATCTGCATCTCGTAAGTGCGCCCGCCGTACCAGTCGGCCAGCGACGGGAACAGGCGCCCGGGGTCGAGCAGGCCGCCGAACGGGATGACGCCGAACACCAGCAGCACCGGCGTGAACACCACCCAAGGCGCCACCGCGTAGGCGTACCAGTCGTAGGTGCGCGGCTTGAAGTCTTCCTTGACCAGCATCTTGATGCCGTCGGCGATGCCGTGGAACAGGCCCAGCCAGATCAGCTTGATCTGCGTGAACGGGATGCGCACATAGGCGCGGTTGGCGCCGATGCGGTCGGACATCACCGCCGCCTGCTTGCGCTCGACCCAGGTCAGCACGGTGCCGAAGCCCATCAGCATGCCCACCGCGTAGGCGATGTAAATGACGTAGATGACGAGGTCCTGGGTCATGGCCTGGTCCCCGCCAAGGCAGCGAACAGTTCCTCGGCGTGCGCCACGCCGGCCGGCTTCGCGAAGCAGGCCTCGAAGGCGCTCACCACACCCTGGAAATTGGTGTAGTGACCGCTGCGTTCGGTCATCACGCTGATCGGCAGGAAGACGTCGGCGTGGCCGTTTTCGGGCTGCAGGTAGCTGTTGAGATAGACGATCTTGGCGCGCGGCGGCAGCTGCGCGAAGCTGAAGCCTTCGCCCCAGACGAGCACGAGATCGGTGTCGGCCGGGAACGCCGCGCTGGCATCGGCGGGCAGCATCGGGAACAGCGCGCGGGCCGCGGCGGTGTTCGGATTCTTGTCGGGTTTGATCAGCAGATCGTCTTCGATCCGCTCGCCCGGCACGGCCTGCCAGTCGGCCTTCACGAACGACGCCAGGCGCTGCCCCAGAAACTTGCCGAAGGCCGCGAGTTCCTCGTTGGAACCCCAATTCGACACCAGCGCCAGCGGCCGCCGTGCCGCGCCGATGAGGCCGCGCGCCGCAGCAATGGCCTCTTCGAGCCCGACCGGCCGGCCCTTGAGCATGGCCTGCTCGGCGCGCGCGCGCTCGAAGATCTGCGCCAGGTCGCGGCCCTTGTTGCAGATCCAGGGGCCGTTCACGGTCGGGTTATCGAGCGGCGTGACGCGGTCGATGCGCGCGTTCTGCTTCGGGTCCAGCGTCTTCAGCTTCCACTCGGCCTTGCGGTGCCAGATGTTGACGCTGCAGCCGCGTTCGCATCCCGGGCAGACCGAGGGCGTGGGTTCGAGATACCAGACCCGCGCCTTGTGCAGGAAGGCGCGCGACAGCAGCGCGCCCACCGGGCAGATGTCGATCACGTTGTCGGAGTACGGGTCGGACTCGAAGGCACCGTCTTCCACCGGGCGTATCAGCGAGTGGTCGCCGCGGTTCAGCACCCCCAGCGCGTCGGACCTGGAGATCTCGCGCGTGAAGCGCACGCAGCGCGTGCACATGATGCAGCGCTCGTTGTCGAGCACGATGCGCTCCGACAGCGCGTAGTGCTTGGTGGCGTGCACCTTGGCGTCGATCGAGATCGACGGCGAGCCGTTGTATTCGTAGTGGTAGTCCTGCAGCGTGCACTCGCCGGCCTTGTCGCAGATGCCGCAGTCCACCGGGTGGTTCAGGGTGATGAACTGCAGCGTCTCCTTGCGCCGTGCACGCACGCGCTCGGAATCGGTTAGCACGCGCATGCCCTTGGTGATGGGCATATTGCAGGCAATGTCGAGCCAGCCGCTGTCGGCGGGCTGGCCTTCGTTGCTGACCTCCACCATGCAGATGCGGCAGTTGCCCGGCACCGACAGATGGGGGTGCCAGCAGAAGTAGGGGATGAAGTAGCCGTTGGCCCGCGCCGCCTGCATGACGGTCTGGTTGTCCTCGGCCTGCACCGGCTGGTCGTTGATGAAGAACTCAACCATGCGCAGCCACCTCGCCCGCCACTTCGATCCGGCCTTCGAGCCGCGAGCGCTTGTGCTCGATGAAGTATTCGAATTCGTCGCGGTACTTGGCAATGATGCCCAGCGTGGCGTAACCCGCCGCGTCGCCCATGCCGCAGATCGTGGTGCCGTCGTTGGCCTTGGAGATGCGGATGAGCTGGTCGATGTCTTCCGGGCGGCCCGCGCCGGCGACGATGCGGTCGATGATGCGGTGCATCCAGCCCATGCCCTCGCGGCACGGTGTGCACTGGCCGCAAGATTCGTGGTGGTAGAAGCGCAGCAGGATCTGCAGCAGCCGCACCATGCAGGTGCCCTCGGCGATGACGACCATGCCGCCCGAGCCGACGCCCGACCCGGCCGCCGCCAGGCTGGCGTGGTCGTAGGTCACGGTCTCGATCTCGGCCGCGGTCAGCACCTTGGTCGAGATGCCTCCCGGGACGATGCACTTGAGCTTGCCGCCGCCCAGCACGCCGCCGCAGTCGTCGTAGATGAACTTGGCCAGCGGGTAGCCGTACTCCACTTCGTAGACACCGGGGCGCTGCACGTGGCCGGAGATCGACACCAGCTGCGTGCCCGGGCTCTTGGCGGTGCCGATCTGGCGGAAGGTCTCGCCGCCCTGCGCGACGATGGCCGTCACGTTGGCCAGCGTCTCGACGTTGTTGATCACCGTCGGCCGCTGGTACAGGCCGCGCACCGTCAGCCGCGGTGGGCGGTTGCGCGGGTAGCCCTTCTTGCCTTCGATCGAGGTGATGAGGGCCGAGGCCTCGCCGCAAACGTAGGAGCCGGCACCGCGGTAGATCACGATGTCGCAGGCGAAGTCGGTGCCCAGGATGCCTTCGCCGAAGTATCCCGCTGCGTAGGCCTCCTCGACCGCCGCCGCCAGGCGCCGGTAGGGCAGGTCGAATTCGCCGCGGATGTAGACGAAGGCGTTGCGCACCTGCAGCGCATAGGCCGCGATGAGCATCGACTCCAGCAGCAGGTGCGGCGCGTTCTCCAGGATCCAGCGGTCCTTGAAGGTGCCGGGCTCGCCCTCGTCGGCGTTGGCGCACAGGAAGTGCGGCTGGCCGTCGTTGAGCTTGATGACGCCCCACTTGCGGCCGGCGGGGAAGGCCGCGCCGCCGTGGCCCAGGATGCCGGAGGCCGTGACCTCCTTGGTGACCTGCTCAGGGCGCATCTCGCGCAGCGCCTTGGCCAGCGTGTCGTAGCCGCCGCGCGCCCGGTAGTCGGCCAGCAGATGCGAGGTCGGCGTGACCGGGAAAGTCATGATGAGCTTGCGGCCGGTCATGATGGGACCCCCAACGGCGCGTGCCGCGCCGGACCCCCAAGGGCCACGCAGAGGCCCGCTCTCGCGCGCCTTGGGGAGCGAACCGGCTCGAGGCGGCTCTGCGCTCGGTTCATTTGCCGAGCTCCTCGATCAGCGCGTCCAGCCGACGCGGGCTCATGTTCTCGTGGTAGGCCTCGTTGACCATCACCACCGGCGCCGTGCCGCACGAACCCAGGCATTCCACCGTGCTCAGCGTGAAGCGGCCGTCGGCCGTGGTCTGGCCCGGTTCGATGCCGAGCTTGCGGCTGAGGTGATCGATCACGCCCTCGGCGCCACGCATCGAGCACGACAGGTTGCGGCAGGCCTGCAGGTGCCAGCGCCCGATCGGCGCACGGCGGAACTGCGTGTAGTGCGCCAGCACTTCCTCGATCTGGATGCGCGCGACCGGGATGTAGGCGGCCAGTTCGGCGATGTCGCTGTCGGCGACGAAGCCGCGGTCGGCCTGGATGCGGTGCAGGCAGGGCAGCACCAGCGAAGATTCGGCGCCGGCGGGGTAGCGCTTGCGCATCTGGTCGAACTCGGGAATCAGGTGCTTCATGGTGCTACCCGCGGTCCACGCATGCCGCCGATCAAGCAGACGCCGTGGATCCGGCTTCGCCGGTCCACCGGCGTCGCCCCCCTGGGGGGGAGGCGCCGCAGGCGCTTCGGGGGGGATCGTTTCACCGATCGCACTCCCCGCCGATCATGTTGATCGAGCCGAAGGTGGGCACGATGTCGGCCAGCTGTCCGCCGTTGAGCATGAGGTGCGCGCCGCCCATGTGCACGAAGCTCGGTGCGCGGCAGTGCACCTTGTAGGGCACGCCGCCGCCGGTGCTGACGAGGTAGAAGCCGAGTTCGCCGTTCGGGCTCTCGTGCGCGCTGTAGGCCTCGCCGGCGGGAACGCCGGGCCCGTCCATGACCAGCTTGAAGTGGTTGATCAGCGACTCGATCTCGGAATACACGAGTGGCTTGTCCGGGAAGGTGCAGCGGCGGTCGTCGACGTTGATCGGACCTGCGGGCAGCATGTCCACCAGCTGGCGCATCATGTGCACCGACTCGTCCATCTCGCGCATGCGCACGAAGTAGCGGTCGTAGTTGTCGCCCATGATGCCCACGGGCACCTCGAAGTCGAGTTCGGCATAGGCCAGGTAGGGCGTGTCCTTGCGCAGGTCGCGCGGCACGCCGGTGGAGCGCAGGATGACGCCGGTGTAGCCGTAGCTCAGCGCATCGGCGGTGCTGATCACGCCGACGTTGCGCATGCGGTCGATGAAGATGCGGTTGCGGTCGACCAGCCCGTGCACGCGGGCGATGAAGTCCTCGTACTGGACCAGGATCTCCTCCAGCCGCTTCAGCCAGCCGTCGGGCAGGTCGCGCGCCAGGCCGCCGATGCGGCCGTAGGTGTACGTGACGCGGGCACCGGTGAGCGCGGCCAGGTGCTCGTACATGTAGTCGCGGATCATCACCAGGTACAGGAAGGCGGTCATCGCGCCCAGTTCCATGAGCCCGGCAGCCAGGCAGGTGAGGTGGTCGACCAGGCGCGAGTACTCGCTCAGCAGCGTGCGCAGGTAACGGCAGCGCGGCGTGATCTGCACGCCCATCAGCGTCTCGACGCCTTCGCAGTAGGCGAAGTCGTTGATCAGCGCCGAGACGTAGTTCAGCCGGTCGACGTAGGGGATCAGGTTGTGCCAGGTGTGGTCCTCGCACTCCTTCTCGAAGCCGCGGTGCAGGTAACCGCAGTGCACGTCGGTGCGCAGCACGCGCTCGCCGTCGAGCTCGGCGATGATCTGCACCGTGCCGTGCGTGGCCGGGTGCGAGGGGCCGATGTTGACGATGACAGAGTCGTCGCGCAGCGTGCCCTCGAAGATCGAGCGCACGGGGTTGGGAATCGGGCGGTAGGGCGCGTCCACGGCGGTCTCGTCAGGTTCGCTCGGTTGCGCTCAGATGCGATAGGGCACGAGCGGCTGCTCCTGCTGCTTGGGGTAGTCCTTGCGCAACGGGTGGCCGACGAAGCCTTCGTAGAGCAGGATCGGGCGCAGGTCGGCGTTGCCGCGGAAGCGGATGCCGTACATGTCGTGGCACTCGCGCTCCATGAAGGCGGCCGAGCCGTACAGCGCAACCAGCGAGTCGACGCTCGGATCGGCCTCGTCGACGCGCGTCTTCAGCCGCACGCGCACCTTGTGCTCGGTGGAATAGAAGTGGTAGACGACCTCGAAGCGCGGCGACTGGCCCAGCCAGTCGACCGCGGTCACGTCGAGGAAGATGTCGAAGGCGAACTCGCCCTTGAGCCGCTGCACCGCGGGCAGCAGTTCGGCCGGTGCCAGCACGAGGACGAGCATGCCGTGCGACAGCGCAGCCTTCCCGGCTGCGGGCACCAGCGCTTGCTGCACGGTGTCGAGGACGTTGGCGGCCACGGTCAGAAGGTCTTGGTGATGATCGGGTGGCTCGAGCGAGCGATCTGGTCCTGCAGCTGCATGATGCCGTCGATGACCATCTCGGGGCGCGGCGGGCAGCCGGGGATGTAGATGTCGACCGGGATCACCTTGTCGATGCCCGGCAGCGCCGCGTAGTTCTGGTAGAAGCCGCCGCTGGTGGCGCAGACGCCGAAGGCCATCACCCACTTCGGCTCGCACATCTGCTCGTACACCTTGAGCAGGATCGGCGCCTGCTTGTGCGTGACGGTGCCCACGACCATCAGCAGGTCGGCCTGGCGTGGCGAAAAGCGCGGCAGCGCGGCGCCGAAGCGGTCGGTGTCGTAGGGCGACGCGCTGACCGCCATGAACTCCATCGCGCAGCAGGCGGTGACGAAGGGGTAGGGGAAGATCGAGAACTTGCGCGCCCAGCCGATGAGCTCGTCCTTGCGCGTCGTCAGGTACTCGAAGGCACCGTCCTTGGCGTGGGCCGCCGGCACGATGGGGATGGTTCGTGCGTACACCGCGCTACTCCGTGACGGCCTCGATCAGCCGTGCCTTGTAGACGTAAAGCACGATGAGCACGAGCAGGAACATGAAGAGGAAGAAGGTCACCAGCATGAAGCCGGTGAGCGGCTGCGCGCCGAGTGCCCAGATGAACAGGAACACGGTCTCCAGGTCGAACAGGATGAAGATGATGGCCACCGCGTAGTACTTGATCGGCACGGCCTTCACGTTCAAGGTCGTCACCGGCGTGGCCCCGCATTCGAAGGCCTCCAGCTTCGTCGCCGTGGCCACCGGCTTGGGGCCGAGCACGTGGTTGAGCAGCAGCGTGAGCGCGACGAACCCGAGGATCGCCATCAGGTACATCAGGAAGACGACGTAGGGATTCACCGCTGTCCTCCGCGCCCGCCCGTGTTGCCGACGGGCGACAGGCACCACCGGGTGCCGGGGTGTTGACAGACGACAGACGCTCGAGCCAGAGCCACGTGCAGATCCCTCGGTTTGTCGCGCTGCACCGCCGTATCGGCCGCCCAGCGAACGGACGGACGAAGGCTAGCGGCGCCGCCAAACGGAGCTTTGCTTTGGATCAAGCCGGCGCGGATCAGCACGCTCGAGCCGCCGCCGCGACAATGCAGGCACTTCCTTCACATCGCTGCATGACCCTGGACACCCTCGACCGCCGCCTGCTCGCCCTGCTGCAGGCCGACGCGCGCGCCAGCGCGGCCGCCCTGGCGCGCCAACTCGGCGTCGCGCGTACCACGGTGCTGGCGCGGCTGACGCGGCTGGAGCGCAGCGGTGTCATCGTCGGCTACACGGTGCGCCTGGGGCAGGACGAGGCCGACCGTGGCGTCGAGGCCTTCGTCGGCATCGTCACCGAGCCCAAGTCGGCGCGCCAGGTGACGCAGCGCCTGGCGTGCCTGCCCGAGCTGCGCCAACTCTGCAGCGTGAGCGGCGAGTTCGACTACATGGCGCTGCTGCGCGCCGAGTCCACCGCGCGGCTGGATGCCCTGCTGGACGAGATCGGCGCCATCGACGGCGTGCGCAAGACCACCACCTCGGTGCTGCTGGCGCGGCGCATCGATCGCACCGTGCAGACATGAGCACCGACAGCTTCGACACCCTGCCGCTCGGCGCCGCCGTGCTGGCCAACCTGCAGCAGCTCGGCTACGCGCGCATGACGCCGATCCAGGCCGCGGCGCTACCGCTGGCGCTGGCCGGGCACGACCTCATCGCCCAGGCCAAGACCGGCAGCGGCAAGACCGCGGCCTTCGCGCTGGCGCTGCTGCAGCGCCTGGAGGCCCGCCGCTTCGACGTGCAGTCGCTGGTGCTGTGCCCGACGCGCGAGCTGGCCGAACAGGTGACGCAGGAGATCCGCCGGCTGGCGCGCGCCGAGGACAATGTCAAGGTGCTCACGCTGTGCGGTGGCACGCCGATCAAGCCGCAGGCCGACAGCCTGGCGCACGGCGCGCATGTCGTGGTCGGCACGCCGGGCCGCATCATCGACCACCTCGACCGCGGCGGCCTGCAGCTCGGCGCGCTGAACACGCTGGTGCTCGACGAAGCCGACCGCATGCTCGACATGGGCTTCATGGACGACATCGCAGCCATCGCCAGCCGCGCGCCCAGGCAGCGCCAGACGCTGCTGTTTTCGGCCACCTACCCCGAAGGCATCCAGCAGCTGGCGAAGAAGTTCCTGCGCGACCCGCAGGAGGTCACGCTGGTGCAGCGGCCCAGCGGCACGCAGATCCGCCAGCGTTTCTACGAGGTCACCGAAAGCGAGCGGCTGCACGCCGTGGGCCTGCTGCTGGACCACTTCCGCCCCGTCAGCACGCTGGCCTTCTGCAACACCAAGCAGCAGTGCCGCGACCTCGTCGACGTGCTGCAGGCACAGGGCATCAGCGCGCTGGCGCTGCACGGCGACCTCGAGCAGCGCGACCGCGACCAGGTGCTGGTGCGCTTTGCCAACCGCAGCTGCTCGGTGCTGGTGGCCACCGACGTGGCCGCGCGCGGCCTGGACATCGCGCAGCTCGAAGCGGTGATCAACGTCGACATCACGCCGGACATGGAAGTGCACACGCACCGCATCGGGCGCACCGGGCGCGGCGACGAAGCCGGCTGGGCCTTCAGCCTGGCCAGCGTCGACGAAATGGGCCGCGTCGGCCGCATCGACGCCATGCAGGGCCGTGAAAGCGAGTGGCACCCCTTGAGCGAACTCGCGCCCGCGGGCGGCGCGTCGCTGCAGCCGCCGATGGTGACGCTGCAGATCCTGGGCGGGCGCAAGGAGAAAATCCGCGCCGGCGACGTGCTGGGTGCGTTGACCAAGGACGCCGGGCTGCCGGCGGCGCAGGTCGGCAAGATCAACGTCAACGAGTTCTCCACCTACGTGGCGGTGGCGCGTGCCGCTGCGGCCAAGGCGCTGGCGGCGCTGAACGAGCGCCCGGTGAAGGGCAAGCGCGTGAAGGCACGGCTGCTGACCTAGCCGCTGCAAGGGCAGCCGCGCGTTGGCACGGACTGCCTAGAATCGCGCCGATGTCCCGCCCAGAATTCACCTGCGACGTGCGCGTGCAGTACCTGCCCGAGCAGTCCCACCCGCCCGACGGCCCCTACGCCTTCGCCTACACGGTGACGATACGCAACACCGGGGACATCACCGGGCAGCTGGTGGCGCGGCACTGGATCATCACCGACGCCCAAGGCAACGGCGAAGAGGTGCGCGGCCTGGCCGTGGTCGGCCACCAGCCGCTGCTCAAGCCCGGCGAGCAGTTCGAATACACGAGCTGGACGCGCATCGGCACGCCGCACGGCCAGATGCGCGGCACCTACCTGTGCATGACCGAGGACGCCCACCCGTTCGAGGCGAAGGTGGCCGAATTCGAACTCGTCTTCCCCGGCCTGCTGCACTGAATGACGTCGGCCTGGGACCTGACCGCGCTGGTCAACGCGGCCGATGCCAAGTGCGAGCAGGCCGACCGCCACCTGTGGCTGGTGCGCCTGATGGAGTGGCTGCGTCATGCGCCGCGCAGCGTCGTCGGCGCCGCCGCGGACGAAGCCAGGACGCCTTTGCCGGTGCTGCGCCTGCGCCACCTGCTCAACCAGCTCGACAAGAACGAGACCCTGCGCACCGAAGTGCAGGGCATCATGCGGGCCTTCTGGCGCGACATCGACGCCGCTTCGCTGTACGCCGACTTCGGCTTTGACTCGCGGCTGTCGCTGACCAGCGAGCTGCTGACGCGGGTGCAGGCGCGCGTGCTGCCCGGCACGCCTGAAACGCAGGACCTGGCCGCCTTGTTCCGGCTGCTCTTCGAGCCCGAAGACGCCGACTGGATCGAGGCCATCGACGCCGCCACGCTGCAGCGTGCAGCGGCGGTCCTGGTTCCAGGCGCCGAGGGCTGGCGCACGACACTGCTGAACGCCATCACGATCCTGGTCAGCGCCGTGCACGCCGCCGGCTACACGCCGGCGCTGCGCCAGCGCATGGACGTCCAGACGCTGCAGGACGAACCTTTCCGCCAGCTCACGGTGTCGGCCGGCGCTCTGCGCAGTGCGGTGCTCGAAGGCCGCCACGCCGACGCGCTGCGCGACGCGGCCTACCTGCGCGCGCTGCTGGACACCTGCCGGCAGGCGGCCGCCAGCGTCACCGCCCACCTGGAGCAGTTCGGCGTCTCGGTGGACATCGTGTTCGAACTCGACCAGCTGCAGGGCCGCGCGCGCCGCATCGAGCAGCTGCTCGAATGCGTGCTGGACCCCGACCCGGCGCCGCAGTGGCGCCGGCTGCTGGCCGACCTGGTGCGCGAGATCGCCGAAGTGCGCGGCGTGCGCAGGCTGCTCGCACGCCACTACTCGCTGCTGGCACGCCAGGTTGCCGAGCGCAGCGCCGAGACCGGTGAACACTACATCACGCGCACGCACGGCGAGTACCGCGACATGCTGCGCCGCGCTGCCGGCGGCGGCGCGGTGCTGGCCGGCACGACCTTCGTCAAGTTCGCCATCGCCGCCATCGGACTGTCGGCGTTCTGGGGCGGTTTCTGGGCCGGCGCCAACTATGCCGCCAGCTTCGTCGTCGTGATGCTGCTGCACTGGACGGTGGCGACCAAACAACCGGCGATGACGGCGCCGGCGCTGGCGGCGTCGCTGCCTTCGCTCGGCGGCACGGCCAGCGACGAGCAGGTCGAAACCTTCGTCGACCGCGTCGCGCAGCTGATCCGGTCGCAGGCCGCCGGCATCGCCGGCAACGTCGCGCTGTGCGCACCTCTGGTGCTGGCGGCGCAATGGCTGGCCACGGCGGCGTTCGGCGCGCCGCTGGTCGGCGCCAGCGACGCCGAACACGTGTTGCACGACCTCACGCTGCTGGGCCCGACGGCGCTGTTCGCCGCCTACACCGGCGTGCTGCTGTTCGCCAGCTCGCTGATCGCCGGCTGGGCCGAGAACTGGTTCGTGCTGCACCGCCTGGACAGCGCCATCGCCTGGAACCCGCGCCTCGTGGCCGCGCTCGGCAACGCGCGGGCCAGGCGCTGGTCGAACTGGTCGCGCGCCAACGTCTCGGGGCTGGCCGCCAACATCTCGCTGGGCATGATGCTGGGTCTGACGCCGGCGCTGCTGGACTTCCTGGGCCCACCGCTGGAGGTGCGGCACGTCACGCTGTCCAGCGGGCAGCTCGGTGCGGCGCTGGGCGCGCTGGGCACGCCGCTGCTGGCCGAGCCGGTGTTCTGGTGGTGCGTGGCCGGCATCGCCGTGACCGCGGTGCTGAACGTGACGGTGAGCTTCTGGCTCGCCTTCAAGGTCGCGCTGCGCTCGCGCGGCGTGCGCGTGAAGGACCGCAGCCGCATCGGCGCCGCGCTGCGGCACCGGCTGCTCAGGCAGCCGCTGTCCTTCGTCTGGCCGCCGCGCGGCTGAGAGGCTTCACGGGCCGTCGTCGGGCGGCTCGCCGTCCTTGCGCCGGCCGGAGAACATCGTCCACCAGACGATGAAGCCCAACAGCGCCAGTGCTGCCAGCGCTTCCAGGATCAGCAGCCACATCGCAGGCTCCTTCGCAACACGGGTCTGCGACCGCCGGCGCGCCGCGGCCAGGACAGCTTCAGCGCCAGCAGCGCATGCCAGTGCGGCAGGCGTCCGCCCGACGCGCTCACACCGCCGTCGACACGCGGTCGCCACCCTGCGCCTTGGCCTCCGCCAACGCCTGCTCGACACGCCCCAGGGTCTGCGCCACGGCCTCGCCGGCATGGTGCTCGGCCACCGCGCCGGACAGCGTGACGCCGACCGACGCGCCTTCGTGCGCGGTGCGCAGCGCCGTCAAGCTCTCGTGCAGCCGCTCGAGCCCGCCACGGGCCAGCGCGGCGCGGGTGTCGGGCATCATCAGCAGGAAGGTCCCGCCGCCCCAGCGCGACAGCACGTCGGACATGCGCACCTGGCGCAGCGTCTCCTGCGTCAGCGCACGCAGCACGGCGTCGCCGCAGCCGTAACCGTGGACTTCGTTGACGCGCTTGAAACGGTCGATGTCCAGCAGCGCCAGGCAGAAGGTCTGGCCCGAACGCGTGCAACGCTGGTGCTCCTGCGCGATCAGCGTCTCCATGTGGCGGCGATTGGCCAGGTTGGTGAGCTCGTCGCGCGTCGTCTGCTCGCGCAGCCGGGCCAGCGCCTGCGCCAGCTCGGCGCGGTGCAGGCGCGCGCGATGGCGCAGCCGCGACAGGCGGCCGGCCAGTATCGACACCGCCGGCAGCATGGTGGCCACGAGCAGGAAGTGTCCGAACTCGATCGCCGGCGGGTGGCCCAGCGGATCGGTGGCGGCCTTGAAGGCCATCACCGCGCCGAACAGGCCGACGGCATAGCCGCCGACCCAGCGCATCTGCCGAGGCGACGCCACGAACATGCCGAACATCAGGATCACCATCACCACCGGGAAAACCGCGCCGCGGCCGGCGCCCAGCAGCGCATAGGCGACGGCGCCGCTGCTCAGCGCGAACAGCATCTGCGGCACCGTCAGCGACGGCTCGTCGTGGCGGCGCGACCAGCCGCTGCGGATGAGCGCATAGAACACGCCCATGCCGGCCAGCGTGACCAGCGACCAGGCCCACACCGGTGCGGCGCGGGCGACGCCTATCCACACGAAGTAGTTCATCGCCAGCACCGCCGCGGCGAGCAGGAGCATGGCCAGGCTGGCCTGCGCCAACCGGGCGCGCTGCACCGGTTCGTTGGTCAGCAGCGCGTCGGTGAGTCGACGGAGTTGCGATTTGTTCAAGGCCGCCGAGGGTAGCACCGTGGCGCCGGCAACCCCCGCAAGACGGCGGCCCTGGCGGCGCTCAAGCCAGGTGCCCCAGCGGCAGCGCCGCGCCGGCCTTGACCTCGCCCAGCGAGAAGCTGGTGTGCAGGTCCTTCACGTTGGGCAGCTTGAACAGCGTGCTCATCGACCAGCGCGAGAAGGCGTCGAGGTCGGTGGCCACGACGTGCAGCTCGAAGGTACCGGCGCCGCTGATGTAGTGGCAGGCCACGACCTCGGGCAGCGCACGGATGGCTTCTTCCAGCGCCCGCGTGGCGTCGGCGTTGTTGCGCTCGGCGTCGACGCGCACGAACGCCAGCACGCCCAGGCCAATCTGGCGGCGGTCGATCTCGGCGCGGTAGCCGGTGATGTAACCCTGCTCCTCGAGCCACTTCACGCGCCGCCAGGTCGGCGCAGCCGACAGGCCGATGCGCGCCGCCAGTTCGGTGTTGGACAGCCGCGCGTCGGCCTGCAACTCGCGCAGGATGGCCACGTCGTAGCGGTCCAGCGCCGTGCCATGGCGTTCGGCGGCGGCGGGCGCGACCCCGGTGGTTTTCCCCAATGCCGTCTTTCTTGGCGCCATTCGTCCGTCCTGGGTTGAATTCGAGCAAGAACCTTGCGCAGAGCATGCCCCAGCGGGCATCAAAAGAAAAGACATACACACCACGATTGCCTAAACTGCCGCGCTGCCGGGAGCCCTTGTCGCAGGCTGCCAGATCCGCCAGGAGTCGCCGCCATGAATGCACCGCTGCCCGAGTCCGTCCGCAAGGCGCTCGAATCCGTCACGCTGGACGACAAGTACACGCTGGCGTCGGGGCGCGCCTTCATGAGCGGCGTGCAGGCGCTGGTGCGGCTGCCCATGCTGCAGCGCCAGCGCGACCTGCAGGCGGGGCTGAACACCGCCGGCTTCATCAGCGGCTACCGCGGCAGCCCGCTCGGCGGCTACGACCAGGCGCTGTGGGCGGCCAAGAAACACCTGGCGGCGCAGCACATCGTCTTCCAGCCCGCCGTGAACGAGGAACTCGGCGCCACCGCGGTGTGGGGCACGCAGCAACTGGCGCTGCAGCCGCAGCAATCCAGGTACGACGGCGTGTTCGGCATCTGGTACGGCAAGGGCCCGGGCGTCGACCGCTGCAGCGACGTCTTCAAGCACGCCAACATGGCCGGCACCAGCCGCCACGGCGGCGTCATCGCCATCGCCGGCGACGACCACGTCGCCAAGAGCAGCACCGCCGCGCACCAGAGCGACCACATCTTCAAGGCCTGCGGACTGCCAGTGTTCTTTCCGTCGAGCGTGCAGGACATCCTGGACATGGGCCTGCATGCCCTGGCCATGAGCCGCTTCTCGGGCGTGTGGAGCGGCATGAAGACGATCCAGGAAGTGGTCGAGTCGTCGAGCTCGGTGATCGTCGACCCCGAACGCGTGCAGATCGTCCTGCCCGAGGACTTCGCCATGCCGCCCGGCGGCCTGCACATCCGCTGGCCCGACCAGCCGCTGGAGCAGGAAGCGCGGCTGATGGACTACAAGTGGTACGCGGCGCTGGCCTACGTGCGCGCCAACAAGCTCAACCACGACGTCATCCGGGGCCCGCACGACCGCTACGGCATCATCGCCAGCGGCAAGGCCTACAACGACACGCGCCAGGCGCTCGCCGACCTCGGGCTGGACGACGAAACCTGCCGCTCGATTGGCGTGCGGCTGCACAAGGTCAACGTCGTGTGGCCGCTGGAAGCGACCATCACGCGCGAGTTCGCGCAGGGGCTGCAGGAAATCCTGGTCGTCGAGGAGAAGCGCCAGGTCATCGAATACCAGATCAAGGAAGAGCTCTACAACTGGCGCGCTGACGTGCGGCCGCAGGTGCTGGGCAAGTTCGACGAGCCGGGCGGCGACGACAGCGGCGGCGAATGGAGCATGCCCAACCCGAGCGAGAACTGGCTGCTGCGCGCCAAGGCCGACCTGACGCCGGCGATCATCGCCAAGGCCATCGCCAAACGCTTGAAGAAGATGGGCGTCGGCCAGGACATCGCCGCGCGCATGGACGCGCGCATCGCCATCATCGAGGCGCGCGAGCGCCAGCTCGCCGAGCTCAGGGTCGACACCGGCGAGCGTGCACCCTGGTTCTGCAGCGGCTGCCCGCACAACACCAGCACGCGCGTGCCCGAAGGCAGCCGGGCGGTGGCCGGCATCGGCTGCCACTTCATGTCGATCTGGATGGACCGCAGCACCGCCACCTTCACGCAGATGGGCGGCGAAGGCGTGACCTGGGTCGGCCAGGCGCCGTTCACCGACGAACAGCACATCTTCGCCAACCTGGGCGACGGCACCTACTTCCACAGCGGCCTGCTGGCCATCCGCCAGAGCATCGCCGCCGGCGTCAACATCACCTACAAGGTGCTCTACAACGACGCCGTGGCGATGACCGGCGGCCAGCCGGTCGGTGAGCGTCCCGAGGGCCATTCGGTGACGCAGATCATGAACAGCCTGCTCGCCGAAGGCGTGAGCCAGCTCGTCATCGTCACCGACGAGCCCGGCAAATACGAGGGCGTGACGCTGGGCGCCGGCGTCACCGTGCACCACCGCGACGAGCTCGACGCCATCCAGCGCCGGCTGCGCGAGGTCAAGGGCACCAGCGCCATCATCTACGACCAGACCTGCGCCACCGAGAAGCGCCGCCGCCGCAAGCGCGGCAAGCTGGCCGACCCGGCCAGACGCGTCGTCATCAACGAGCTGGTGTGCGAAGGCTGCGGCGACTGCAGCGTGCAGAGCAACTGCCTGAGCGTGGAGCCGGTGGAGACCGAGTTCGGCCGCAAGCGGCGCATCAACCAGAACACCTGCAACAAGGACTACTCCTGCGTGAAGGGTTTCTGCCCGAGCTTCGTCACCGTCGAAGGCGGGCAGCTGAAGAAACCCAAGAAGGAGAAACAAGCCTCGCTGGACGGCCTGCCGCCGCTGCCCGATCCGGTGCTGCCGGTTGCGGAGCGCGCCTGGGGCATCGTCGTCGGCGGCGTCGGCGGCACCGGCGTCATCACCATCGGCCAGCTGCTCGGCATGGCGGCGCACCTCGAAGGCAAGGGCGTCGTGACGCAGGACGCCGGCGGCCTGGCGCAGAAGGGCGGCGCCACCTGGAGCCACATCCAGATCGCCAACCGCGCCGAGGTCATCTACACGACGAAGGTCGACACCACGCAGGCCGACCTCGTGATCGCCTGCGACAGCATCGTCGGCGCCAGCAAGTACACGCTGACGGTGATGCAGCCGGGCCGCACCTACGTGGCGCTGAACACCCACGGCACGCCCACCGCCGGCTTCGTGAAGAACGCCGACTGGCAGTTTCCGGGCGGCAACTGCGAAGCAGCGATCCGCGCCAGCGTGGGTGCGGCGCTGGTCGGCGCCTTCGACGCCGAGCAGGTGGCCGAGGCGATGCTGGGCGACAGCATCTACACCAACCCGCTGCTGCTGGGCTACGCCTGGCAGCATGGCCGTGTGCCGCTGGGCCACGCGGCGCTGATGCGCGCCATCGAATTGAACGGCGTGCAGGTCGACAACAACCAGGCGGCCTTCGAATGGGGACGCCGCTGCGCGCACGACCTGGCATCGGTACAGGCGCTGTTCCAGCCGCGGCAGGTGATCCAGTTCGTGAAGAAGCCGTCGCTGGACGAGACCATCGCCACGCGCGTGGACTTCCTCACCGGCTACCAGGACGCGGCTTATGCGGCCCTGTACCGGGCCTTCGTCGACAAGGTGCGCGCCGCCGAGACGCCGCTGGGCACGGCCAAGCTCAGCGAAGCCGTGGCGCGCCACCTGTTCAAGCTGATGGCCTACAAGGACGAGTACGAAGTCGCGCGGCTGCACACCGACCAGCGCTTCGGCGACAAGATCCAGGCCATGTTCGAAGGCGACTACAAGATCGTCCACCACCTGGCGCCGCCGGCACTGGCGAAGAGGAACGAACGCGGCGAGCTGGTGAAGCAGCCCTATGGCGCGTGGATGCGCAGCGCCTTCGGCGTGCTGGCCCGGCTGAAGGGTCTGCGCGGCACGGCGCTGGACCCCTTCGGCCGCAGCGAGGAGCGCCGCACCGAACGCGCGTTGATCGACGAGTACAAGGCGTCGATCGACGAGTTGCTGCCGCGACTGGGGCCGGACAACATCGAACTGGCGGCAGAGATCGCGCGCATCCCGGAAGAGATCCGCGGCTACGGCCACGTCAAGGCGCGGCACCTTGCCGCGGCGCGCGGCAAGTGGCAGGCGCTGCTGCAGCGCTGGCGCAGCGGCGAGACGCCGGCCCGACGCGCGGCCTGAAGGGCGCCGGCGTGCGCGTTCCATTCCTCGTCGACGGCATCGAGGTCGGATCGGTCGCGCGTGCGCACCTGCCGCACCTGGCGCCGTTCGACGACCTGGTGGCGGTGGCCGAAGACGGCGTGAGCTGGCGCGACGACGGTGAGCAGCGTGACGAGCGCTTCGACCGCCTGCACCAGGCGCTGCGCCGACAGGGCTTGATCCGCGCCTGGCGCGACGAGCCCTACGCCGTCGTCGACCCGGCGACGCTGCGCGTGCTGGCGTGCATCGAACGCGCCGCCTCGCGCTTCTGGGGCACGCTGACCTTCGGCGCGCATGCCAACGGCTATGTCTGCGACGCGGCCGGCCGGCCCAGCCAGTTGTGGATCGCCCGGCGTTCACCGACCAAGGCCACCGACCCGGGCCTGTTCGACAACCTCGTCGGCGGTGGTGTGCCGCACGGCCAGACCCCGGCCCAGGCCCTGGTGCGCGAAGGCTGGGAAGAAGCCGGCCTGTTGCCGGCGCAGCTGCAGGGGGCCCAGGCCGGCAGCGTGCTGCGACTGCAGCGCGACATCCCCGAAGGCTGGCAGCATGAGTGGCTGTACAGCTACGACATCGAACTACCCGCCGGCTGGGTGCCGCAGAACCAGGACGGCGAGGTGGCCGCATTCACGCTGATGCCGGTGGCCGCCGCCGTGGCGCTGGCCCGCGGCGGCGCCGGCACGCCGATGACCGTGGACGCGGCACTGGTGACGCTGGACTTCGCGTTGCGCCACGGCCTGCTGCACGACGCCACGCTGGCCGACGCGGTGCAGCGCCGACGTGTTGCTGGCCCACCCTGACCGCGGCCGCCGGAGTGCCTGGACAGCGGCTACCGCGTGCGGCTTGCACAATGCGCGGCGTGACGACCTCCTCCCCAGGCCCGACGGCGAATGCCGCGGCGCGCTACGACACGGGCTCGATGGTGCTGCACTGGCTGCTGGCGCTGCTGATCGTGGGCACGATCGCCGTTGGCCTCTACATGACGGGGCTGCCCTTGTCGCCGCTGCGGCTGAAGCTCTTCAACTGGCACAAGTGGGCCGGCGTGACGATCCTGCTGCTGTCGGCGCTGCGCCTGCTGTGGCGGCTGACGCACCGGCCGCCGGCCGCCGTGCCGATGCCGGCCTGGCAGCGCCGCGCCGCGCAAGGCGCGCACGGCGCGCTCTACCTGCTGTTCTTCGCCGTGCCCTTGTCCGGCTGGTGCTACAGCTCGGCCGCGGGCTTCCCGGTGGTGCTGTTCGGCGTCCTGCCCTTGCCCGATTTCGTGGCCCCCGACCGCGCGCTGTCCGCAGCGCTCAAGGCCCTGCACCATGGGCTGGCCTATGCGTTGACCGCCGTGGTGGCATTGCACGCGGCCGCGGCGCTCAAGCACCACTTCGTCGACCGCGACGGTCTGCTGCTGCGCATCTTGCCGGTACGCCGGCGTGCCGTCGTCGCAGGGCATGCCCCCAGGAGCTGATCCATGTCCATGCCCTGCCGTCGCAGCGCCGCCCTCGCCACGCTGGTCACGCTGTTGCTGGCGCCGCCCGGTGCCGGACTGCAGATCGCCCACGCGCAGCCGAAACCCGCGGTGCTGCAGGCGGCCGCCAGCCGGATCACCTTCACGACCCGCCAGATGGGCGTGCCGGTGGAGGGCCAGTTCGTCCGCTTCAGCGCCGACGTGGTGCTCGACCCGAAACAACCCGAAGGCGGCCGTGTCGGCCTGGCCATCGCCACCGCCAGCGCCCGCTTCGGCAGCGCCGAGCTCGACGCCGAAGTACCCAAGCGAAGCTGGCTCGACGCCGCGGGCTTCCCGCAGGCGACTTTCCGGTCCAGCAGCATCAAGGCCGCCGGGCCGGGCCGCTTCGAGGTGGCCGGCAGGCTCGCCATCAAGGGCTCGGTGCGCGACGTCGTCGTCCCCGTGCTGCTGACACCGGCAGGCGACCACCACGTGGCCAGCGGCAGCTTCACCGTCAAGCGGCTGGACTTCAAGGTCGGCGAGGCCGAGTGGTCCGACACCTCGCTGCTGGCCGACGAGGTGGTCGTGCGCTTCAGTCTCATGCTGGCCGGCCTGCCGCCGCCCTGATCTCTTGGCCGCGCCACCACCCTGCTGCAGGAGTACGGACGATCGACAAGCTCATTGCGGCCACGACATGCCTCGCCGCCCTCGGCGCCGGCGCATCGGCGCAGGCCGACGGCGCCAGCTACGCCATCGACCCCACGCATACCTTCGTGAGCTTCGAGTTCGTGCACTTCGGCACCTCGACGCATCGCGTGCGCTTCGACAGGAAGTCAGGCACGGTGCGGTTCGACCGTGCCGCGCGCAGCGGCCACGTCGAGATCAGCGTCGACATGGCGTCGGTCAATTCCGGCGTCGCGGCCTTCGACCGCCACTTGCGCAGCAGGGACATCCTCGACGCCGCAGCGCACCCCAGCGCCGTCTTCGTCGGCAACCGCTTCACCTTTGCCGGCGACCAGCTCACCGCGGTCAGCGGTGCGCTGACGCTGCTGGGCAGGACGCACCCGGTGACGCTGCAGGCCCGGCGCTTCGACTGCGTTCTGAACCCGGTCTTCAAACGCGAGGTCTGCGGCGGCGACTTCGAGGCCGTCGTCCAGCGCAGCCTGTGGGGCGTGAGCTACGGCTTGCCGGAGATGGCGCCCGACGAAGTGCGGCTGCTCGTGCAGGTCGAGGCGATCAAGCAGTAGTGCAGGCGGTCACCCATTGCTGCAGCATCGGCGCATGAACGGCCTGGCCCTGCTGCCTGCGCTGCTGGTACTGGCGAGCGCCGGCGCCGTGGCCCAGCCGGCGCTCTACACGCTCGACGCCGAACACAGCTTCGTGCATTTCGAGGTTCTGCACTTCGGCACCTCGACCTCGAGCGGGCGCTTCGGGCCCATCGCCGGCGAAGTCACGCTCGACCGCAGCGCCGGCAGCGGCGAGCTGAGCCTGCGCATCGCCACCGCCGGCGTCGACACCGGCCTGCCGGTGTTCAACGCCCGCCTGCGCCAGGGCGACCTGCTGGCCAGCGCCGAACACCCCGAGGCCTACTTCGTGGCACGCAACTTCCGCTTCGAAGGCCGGCGCCTGGCGGAGGTGCGGGGCGAGTTCACCCTGCGCGGCGTGAGCCAGCCGCTGAGCCTGCACGCGCGCCGCTTCACCTGCCGCGCCGATGCCGGCAGCGAAGTCTGCGGCGGCGACTTCGAAGGCGAGCTCCTGCGCAGCGATTTCGGTGTCACCTACCTGCTGCCCTTCGTCGCCGACCGCGTGCGGCTGGTGGTCCACGTCCAGGGGCGCCGACGTTGATCTACCGCAACCGGCGGTCGCCTTTGCGCTGCCATCAACACAGCTTCGCCTACAGTAGTGGCAATCCTGTCGTGCACTGGGGGACGTCGGGTTTGCGGCTTGCCGGGCCGCCCTGTCTTCGGGGTATTACCGACTTGTCCGCGGCGGATCAGCGGCGAATAGTCGTTGCAGCCAGTCCAGAGCAGTCCCGCCCCACCCCAAGAGACGGCGCCTTGCGCCCAGGAGAGACCACATGACAGAGACCACGTCGCCCCGCGTCGAGCCGACCCCGGCCCCGCCCCGCCGCCGCTTCCTTGGCGCCGCCGCAGCCGGAGCGGGTGCGGTCGCGCTGGCCGCCTGCGGCAAGAAGGAGGAGCCGGCGCCAGCGGCCAGCTCGACGCCGGCTCCGGCAGTCGCCGTTTCGCCGTCCACGATCGTGCTGAAGATGCAGGGCTCCTGGGGCGCCAAGGACATCTTCAACGAGATGGCCGAGGAGTACGTCAAGCGCGTCAACGAGATGGCCGGTGGCCGCCTGCGCATCGACTACCTGGTCGCCGGCGCGGTCGTCAAACCGTTCGAGGTCATGGACGCCACCAGCAAGGGCGTGATCGATGCCGCCCACACCGTCGCGGTGTACTGGTACGGCAAGAGCAAGGTCGCCTCGCTGTTCGGGTCCGGCCCGGTCAACGGCTGCGATGCCAACCAGATGCTGGCGTGGATCCAGCGCCAGGGCATGCCGTTCTACGACGAGCTCGTCAAGAAGCTCGGCCTGGACGTCGTGGCCTTCTTCGCGATGCCGATGCCGACCCAGCCGCTGGGCTGGTTCAAGAAGCCCATCAAGGGCGCAGCCGACCTGAAGGGCTTCAAGTACCGCACCGTCGGCCTGGCCGCCGACCTGATGCAGGAAATGGGGATGAAGGTCACGCAGCTGCCCGGCGGCGAGATCGTGCCGGCCATGGAGCGCGGCGTGATCGACGCTTTCGAGTTCAACAACCCGACCTCGGACCGCCGCTTCGGCGCCCAGGACGTGGCCAAGAACTACTACATGGGCAGCTACCACCAGGCGATGGAGTTCTTCGAGATCGACTTCAACAAGAAGAAGTACGACTCACTGCCCAAGGACCTGCAGGCCATCCTCAAGTACGCGGCGGAGGCGGCATCGACGTCGAACTACGCGCTGGCCATGGACCAGTACTCGACCGACCTGCAGGAACTGAAGACCACGGACAAGGTCAGCGTGCTGCGCACGCCCAAGGACGTCTTCGCGGCACAGATCAAGGCATGGGACGTGGTCGTCAAGCGGCTTTCCGACGAGGATCCGTTCTTCAAGAAGGTGTGGGATTCGCAGATGGCCTGGGCCAAGCGCGTCGGCTACTACCACTTCAACAACAACGCCGACTACCAGGTGGCCTACGAGCACCTGTACGGCAAGCTCGGGTTCTGACACCTCCTGCGCCGGCCTCTCGGGGCAAGGGAGGCCTGTCATGCCTAGAGGCGGCGCAACGTGCGCCGCCTTTTTTGCGATCCGCAAGATGCTGCCGTCCAGCGTTCTGAAGGACTCTTCGCCATGCTCCAGAAGTTCCTGATCATGATCGACCGCTTCAGCATGGCCGTCGGCCATGCCTTCGCGTGGTGCATCCTCATCCTCACCCTCGGCACGTCGTACGAGGTGTTCATGCGCTATCTGCTCAACAACCCGACGGACTGGGCCTTCGACATGAGCTACATCATGTACGGCGGGCTGTTCATCATGTCGGGGGCCTATGCGCTGTCGCGCAACGCCCACGTGCGCGGAGACGTGCTGTTCCGGCTGCTGCCGCCGCGGGTGCAGGCGAGCATCGAGCTGGTGCTGTATTTCATCTTCTTCTATCCCGGCGTCACGGCGCTGATCATCGCCGGCTACGGCTACGCGCACGACTCCTTCGGCTACCAGGAAGTGAGCGTCAACAGCCCGGTGGGCGTGCCGATCTGGCAGCTCAAGGCGCTGATCCCGCTGGCGGGAATGATGCTCTTCATCCAGGGCATCGCGCAGGTGATCCGCTGCATCCTGTGCATCCAGACCGGGCGCTGGCCGCGCCAGTTGCACGACGTCGAGGAACTCGAAGCCGTGCTTCAAGAGGTGCATGGCACGCATGCCACCGCCGAGGCCGCGAAATGAGCAATCCGGAACTCGCGCTGCTGATGCTGGGCAGCTTCATCTTCATCATCCTGCTCGGCTTTCCCATCGCCTTCACGCTGATGGCGATGGGGGTCATGTTCGGCTACTACGCCTACTACACGCCCGGGCAGGATTTCTTCGACAACCGGGTCTACTACCTGCTGTCGCAGAACACGTTCAGCATCATGAACAACGATGTGCTGACCGCGGTGCCGCTGTTCCTGTTCATGGGCTACATGATCGAGCGATCGAACATCCTCGACCGCCTCTTCTACAGCCTGCAGGTCGCGCTGAAGGCGATCCCGGGTTCGATGGCAGTGGCCGCACTCATCACCTGCGCGCTGTTCGCCACCGCCACCGGCATCGTCGGCGCGGTGGTCACGCTGATGGGCCTGCTGGCCTTCCCGGCGATGTTGAAGGCCGGTTACGACCAGAAGCTGTCGGCCGGCGTGATCTGCGCCGGCGGCACGCTGGGCATCCTGATACCGCCGTCGATCATGCTCATCGTCTACGGCGCCACCTCCGCCGTGTCGGTGGTGAAGCTGTACGCCGCGGCGCTCATTCCCGGCTTCCTGCTCGCCGGCCTGTACATGGTCTACGTGGTCGTGCGCGTGGTGGTCAACCCCAAGCTCGCGCCCAAGCTGCCCAAAGAGGAGACCGACATCCCCTGGCCGACGGTGGTGCTGCTGCTGCTGCAGGCCTTCTTCCCGCTCGCCGTGCTGATCCTGTCGGTGCTCGGCGCGATCCTGTTCGGCCTGGCCACGCCCAGCGAAGCCGCCGCGATCGGCGCCCTGGGTGCGATGCTGCTGGCCATCGGCTACCGGGCCTTCACCTGGGGGCGGCTCAAGGAGGCCGTGTTCCTGACGGCGCGCACGTCGGCGATGGTCTGCTGGCTCTTCGTCGGCTCCTGGACCTTCTCGTCGATCTTCTCCTACCTCGGCGGCGAGGGGCTGATCAAGGACTTCGTGCTGTCGATGGACCTGAACACGGTCACCTTCCTGCTGCTGTCGCAGGTGATCATCTTCTTTCTGGGCTGGCCGCTCGAATGGAGCGAGATCATCATCATCTTCGTGCCCATCTTCCTGCCGCTGCTGCCGCACTTCAACGTCGATCCGCTGTTCTTCGGCATCCTGATCGCGCTCAACCTGCAGACCTCGTTCCTGTCGCCGCCGATGGCGATGTCGGCCTACTACCTGAAGGGCATCGCGCCGAAGCACGTGCAGCTGTGGACCATCTTCCAGGGTTGCTTCCCGTTCCTCGGCCTGGTCTTCGTGACCATGATCCTGGTCTACGTGTTTCCGCAACTGGTCTATTGGCTGCCCAACGTGTTCTATGGCAACTGAGGCGGGCAAGACGATATGAAAGCCGACGATCTGGTCGACATCACCTCGCTCACCGCGGCGCAGGCGCTCGCGGCGCTGCGCGAGGGGCGCATCAGCGCCGAGGAACTGGTCGGCGGCTGCCTGGCGCGCATCCGCGCCGACGAAGGCCGCGTCCAGGCCTGGGCATTCGTCGACGAGACACGCGCGCTGGAGCAGGCCCGCAACGTGGACCGCATCCGGCGCGAGGGCCACGCGATGGGCCCGTTGCACGGGCTGCCCGTCGGCGTCAAGGACGTCATCGACACCGCGGACATGCCCACCGAGGACGGCACGGCGCTGCACGCGGGGCGCCGCCCCGACCACGATGCCGCCGTCGTCGAACGCTTGCGCTCGGCCGGCGCCATCATTCTCGGCAAGACCGTCACCACCGAACTCGCCACCTACGCGCCGGGAAAGACGCGCAACCCCGTCAACCCGGAGCACACGCCGGGGGGCTCGTCCAGCGGGTCGGCGGCGGCGGTCGCGGCGCACATGGTTCCGGTCGCCGTCGGCACGCAGACCAACGGCAGCGTGATACGCCCCGCCGCCTACTGCGGTGTCCTTGGCTACAAGCCGACTTTCGGCCTGGTGTCGCGCCACGGCATCCTGGAGCAGTCGCGGCCGCTGGACCAGGTGGGGTTCTTCGCACGCACGGTCGAGGATCTGGCGATCATCGCCGAGCCGCTGATCGGATACGACGAGCGCGATCCGGCCACCCGGCCGATCGCACGGCCCCAGTTGCGCGAGGTGGCGCTGCAGGAACCGCCGCTGCCGCCGACCTTCGCCTTCACGAAGACCCCGAACTGGGGCGACGCCGAAGAGCAGACGCGACTGGCTTTCGACGAAGTCGCGTCGGCGCTCGGCGAACGCGCCCTGCCGTTCAGCGTGCCGGCCGTGTTCCGCGACGCCTGGTCATGGCACGCCACGGTCATGGAAGCCGACCTCGCGCGCAACTTTCACGATCTGTACGAGCGCGGCCGGGACGGTTTGAGCGAGTCGCTGCGCGGCCAGATCGAGCGCGGCCGCCGCGTCAGCGCCGTCGACTACAACAACGCCGTGGACCGCATCCAGGCCGTGAGCACGGCGTTCGAGGAGATCTTCGATCGCTGCGATGCCATCCTCACGGCGGCGACCGCCGGCCCCGCGCCCCGGGGTCTGGCATCGACGGGTTCACCGGCCTTCTGCACGCTGTGGACCTTTGCCGGCATGCCGGCCGTGACGCTGCCGCTGCTGCGCGCAGAGAATGGTCTGCCCATGGGCGTGCAACTCGTCGGCCGCCGCGGCGACGATGCGCGGCTGCTGCGCACCGCGCGCTGGCTCGCCGGCTGGGCGCAGGAACTCGAGCGCGGCGCAGGCTGACTAGGGAGACGACGATGCACGGAATGTTCGCGAAGATCGTGATGGCGGTCATCGCCTTGACCATGGCGCTGGCCTTCTTCGCGCCACCGGCAATCAAGCTCAAGGACCCCGCCTTGATCATCGTCCTGCTCATCGGGGTGGCGGCGATGGTCTACAGCTTCATCGAGTTCATCCGCGAGAAGGACGACTGATACGCGGCTCGGCACCGGTCTTCAGCGCCCGAACGAGCGCCCGAAGGCGAACACCGAATTCGGCGCCGTGGTGCGCAGCGGCGCCAGCGGTGGGCGCGCCGAGATCGCGCGCCGCGGCGGCTTGGCTTCCACCGCCACGCCACCGGCGATCTGCTCGTCGACCAGGCTCTTCAGCGTGATGCGGGCCATGTGCTCCAGCATGATGGTGCTCAGCCGTTGCCACAACTCGCGCGAGTAACCGTCGTCGTGGTCCTCGTTGGCGGCATCCTGGGCGGGTTCATCGACCGCCATCACGATGTCGGCGACGCTGATCTCGGCGGCATCGCGGCCCAGCGTGTAGCCGCCGCCAGGGCCGCGTGTGCTTTCCACCAGGCCGTGGCGGCGCAGCCGGCTGAACAACTGCTCCAGGTAGGACAGCGAAATCTGCTGCCGGGTGCAGATCGCGGCCAGCGCCACCGGCCCGGCGGGCTCACGCAGGGCCAGGTCGATCAAGGCGTTGACGGCAAAACGGCCCTTCGTGCTCATGCGCATGGAACTCTCCTTGGATACGAGCGGTGGCGAACCACGACACTGCGGAATCTAGGGTCATTTTCACTTCGCGTAAATTCGATAATTGAACATAAAAGCATCGAAAAAACAGAAGCATGAACTACAAGCATCTGCACTACTTCTGGGTCGCCGCCAAAGCCGGCGGCATCGGCCGTGCCGGCGAGCAACTGCACACCACACCGCAGACACTGTCGAGCCAGATCAAGCTTCTGGAAGACCGCCTGGGGCGCAAGTTGTTCCGCAAGAGCGGCCGCAAGCTCGAACTCACCGACGACGGCCGCGTCGCGCTGCGTTACGCCGACGAGATCTTCGGCCTGGGCAACGAGCTCGAGGCCGAGATGCGCGAGCAGCATGTCGGCGGCAAGCCGGTGCTCGAGTTTCGCGTCGGCGTCGCCGATTCGGTGGCCAAGCCGGTAGCCAGCCGGCTGCTGGCGCCGGCACTCGGGCTGGCGCAACCGGTGCGGCTGATCTGCGTCGAAGGCAAGCATGGCGAGCTGCTGGCGCAGCTGGCGCTGCACCGGCTCGACCTCGTCATCGCCGACGAGCCGCTGTCACGCCGGCTCAGCGTGAAGGCCTTCAATCACGCGCTGGGCAGTTCGCCGATGAGCTTCTTCTGCGCTCCAACGCTGTTGCCGGCGCTGAAGGGTCCGTTCCCGAAGTGCCTGAACGGCGCGCCGATGCTGATCCAGGGCCAGGCCTCGCCGATGCGCCAGCAGCTCGAACCGTGGCTGCAGCGCCACCACCTGCTGCCGCGCATCGTCGGTGAGTTCGACGACGGCGCGCTGACCAAGGCCTTTGGCCGCGACGGCCACGGCGTGTTCCTGTCGCCGACGGTGCTCGAGGACGAGACTGCGGCGCAGTACGGCGTGCAGATCATCGGCCGCAGCGACGAGCTGACGGAGGACTTCTACGCCATCTCGGTCGAACGGCGCATCACGCACCCCGGCGTGGCGGCGATCACCACCGCCGCGCGCAGCGCGCTGTTCGGCGGCTGAGGCGGGCACCCGGCCGGCAGCGCCCGACCGTCGGCGATGGCTGCAGCCTGTCACCTGCGCGCGGCCACGCATCGCGCGGCGCTGGTGGCCGCACCCGCGGTGCGTACAGTGCGCAGCATGTCACCCGCTCCTCCGACGCGCACCGCATGAACGCCCAGGCCTCCACCGCCACCGTCTGGTCGGACCGCTGGCAGCGCTTCGCGACGGCCACCGTGCGCGCCTACCACGCCTACGGCAGCTGGCTGGTCAGCATCAGCTGGCGGCGCTTCATCGTGCTGGCGGCCTTGTTGCTGATCGTGGTCGGCATCCTGCACGACCTGCCGCCCTTCACCTGGACCTTCACCGAGGAAGTGAAGACCGAGCGGCCGCGTGTGCTGGTGCTGCCGCCCACGCCTCCCGAGCCGGCCGCCGCGCCGCGCGCGCCCAAGGCGCCCAAGTCGCCGATCCACATCGAGGCGCCCGGCAAGGGCGACGCCGACACCGGCGTTCAGATCAACATCGGCAAGGACGGCATCCGCATCTCGCCGCGCGCCGGCCCGCCCGCGCAGGCGGCATCGGCGGCCGAGTCCGCGGCCGAGCATGCGCGCCAGGCCGCCGAAGCCGCGGCCTCGGCGGCGCGCAGCCTGAACATCCAGCTGCCGCCTGGGGCGGTGTCGGATGCCGTGCGCGAGGCCATCGAGGAGGCCCGCAGCGAGATGGAGGAGGCCTTGCGAGACGCACGCGCCGACGCCGAGAAGGCCGCCCGCGACGCCGCCCGGGCGCAAGCCGAGGCCGAACGTGCCATCGAGGCGGCGCTGGACAGCGAGCCGCGCTCGCGCACGCGCACCACCCGCATCGGCATCGGCGACGTCATGATGCAGTTCGCGGTGCTGTGGGTCATGGCCTCGGCGATCCTGAAGTTCACGTACAAGGGCCGCATGCAGGCCGAGGTGCAGGCCAAGCAGGCGTCGGCAACGGCCGAGGCCGAGTCGCTGAAGCGCCAGGTCGTCGAGGCGCGCATGGCGGCGATGCAGGCGCAGGTGGAGCCGCACTTCCTGTTCAACACGCTGGCCTCGATCGACCACCTGATCGAGACCGACCCGGCGCGCGCCAGCGTGATGCAGAAGAACCTGATCGCGCTGCTGCGCGCCAGCATGCCGACGATGCGCGAAGCCAACGACGGCGGCGTGCGCGACCTCGGGCGCGAGCTGGCGGTGATCCGGCCCTACCTGGAGATCCTCAAGGTACGCATGGAGGAGCGGCTCACGACCGAGATCGCGGTGCCCGACGGTTTGCTGTCGGCCGAGTTCCCGCCGATGATGATCCAGACGCTGGTCGAGAACGCCATCAAGCACGGTCTGGAGCCGAAGGCCGAAGGCGGCCACCTGCGACTGGCGGCCGAGATCGTGCACGGCAAGCTGCAGGTGACGGTGGCCGACACCGGCCTGGGCTTCGGCAAGGCCGCCACCGCCGGCACCGGCGTCGGCCTGGCCAACATCCGCGAGCGCTTGCAGCTGCTCTACGGACCCAGGGCCACGCTGACGGTGGCCGAGAACCAGCCCAGCGGCACCGTGGTCACGATCACCGTGCCGTACAAGACGATCGCAGGAACGCCGTGACATGACTCCCGACGACAGCCCGCTCGACGCCGTTGCGCGCCAGGCCATGCCGGCCGCCACCGCTGCCCCGCGCCGCACGGTCTGGCCCTGGGTGCTGCTGGCCTTGTTCGTGCTGGCGCTGCTGCTGGCCGCGTCGGGCGCATCGCTGCTGCTGGCGCTGGCCGACGGCGCACGCGAGGGCCTCGACGTCACGATCGACGGCGAACGCTGGGGCGGTTTCGAGCTGGACCGTGCGTCCTGGCCGCTGGCCTTCGCCGGCGTCGCAGGGGTCCTGCTGGTGGTGATGGTGGTGGTGCCCTGCGCCGTGCTGCTGGCCCTGGTGACAGCGGCGGTCGGCATCGGCGCCGCACTGCTGGCGCTGCTGCTGGCGGCAGCCGTGGCGCTGTCGCCCTTGTGGCTGCCGGTGCTGGCCTTGTGGTTGATGCTGCGCCGCCGGCCACCGGCCGCCGCTACGATGCGCGGATGAGCACCCCGGACCCAACCAGCGCAGCCGCGCCGCCAGCCGCGCCTGCACACGCACCGACGGCGGTGCTGGCCGACGACGAACGCCTGATGCGCGAGCAGTTGCGTGCCCGCCTGGCCGAGGTCTGGCCCGAGCTGAGCATCGTTGCCGAAGCCCGCAACGGGCTGGAGGCGGTGCAGCTCGTCGACGAACACCGCCCGGACATCGTCTTCCTCGACATCCGCATGCCCGGTCTCACCGGGGTCGAGGCGGCGCGGCAGATCGCCCAGCTGCCGCCGCGTGCCGGCCGCGAGAACGACGACGGCGAGCTGCCGCCCGAGATCGTCTTCATCACCGCCTACGACCAGTACGCGGTGGAAGCCTTCGAGCAGGGTGTGGCCGACTACGTGCTCAAACCCGCCGAGCGCGAGCGGCTGCAGGTCACCGTCGGGCGCATCCAGCAGCGGCTGGCAGCGCGCCACGGCGGTGGCGAGGCGCCGGGGGCGCCGAACCTGCAGCAGCTGCTGCACCAGCTGGCGGCGCGCCTGAACCCCGGCGGCGCGCCGCAGTACCTGCAGTGGATCCAGGCCACGGTGGGCCAGGCGATCCAGATGATCCCGGTCGAGGACGTGCTGTTCTTCATCAGCGACGAGAAGTACACGCGGGTGCAGACGGCTCACGTCGAGGCGCTGATCAGGAAGCCGATCAAGGAGCTGGTCGACGAGATCGACCCGCGGCTGTTCTGGCAGATCCACCGTAGCACGATGGTCAACGTCAAGGCCATCGCCGGCGTCACGCGCGACTTCCGCGGCCGCCAGATCGTCAGCGTCAAGGGCCACCCCGAGAAGCTCGAGGTCAGCCGCAGCTACGCCGGGCTGTTCAAGGGCATGTGAGCGCGGACCGGCGCCTCAGCGCGGCTTGAGCCACGACGCGATGCACCACTGCGCCGACCAGTAAGTGCCCAGGATCCACAGGCTGGCCCACGGCAGCGGGCCGGCGAACTTGTTGCCGGCCAGCAGCGCGTCGGAGCTCATGAACAGGGCACCGCCCAGCGCCAGCACGGCACCGCGCGCCGCCCCGCGCCGCCACAGCACCGCCGCCTGCGCCGCCATGGCGCCCAGGCAGACGACATAGGCCAGCACCGGCCACTGCAGAGCCACCGGCACGCCCGGCCACAACCGCCACAGCACGACGCCGGCCACCCCCGCGTAGGCCACGAACGCCGGCGGCCAGGCGGCCAGGCGCTGCACGCGCGTGAAGGCCACCAGGTACGCCAGGTGCGCCAGCAGGAAGCTCACCAGGCCGGGCAGGAACCCTTCCTTCGGCCACAGCAGGGCGACGTCGCCGGCCAGCGAGAGCACGAGCCCGGCCAGCACCCAGCGCCGCACCAGCGGCGCGTCGTGGCCGCGCCGCCAAGCGTAGGCGATGACGATCAGCGTCGCCAGCGGCTTGAAGACGAAGTTCAGCACCGGCATGGCCAGCGCCCACGGCGCCGACGCGATGGCCAGCGCAGCGCTGGCGACCAAGGCCGCGGCCAGCCAGCGAACATGATCCTGTTGTCTCATCGTCGCTCCTGCTTGGTCAGGTCGTGGGCGCAGGCGCCGGCCGTGCCGCCATCGCGTCGCGCAGCTTCTTCAGCCGCTCGCGCGGGTCTTCCTTGGCCACGCCTTCGTCGAGCTTCATCTCCTTGATGAAGCGGCTGGGGACGCCGACCACCGTGTCGCGGCCCTTCTTGCGCCGGCGCAACGTGCTCACCGCCAGCGTGCTGCGGGCGCGCGTGATGCCCACGTACATCAGGCGGCGCTCTTCCTCCAGGCGTTCGGGCGTCATGTCGTCGTCGCCGCTGCGAAACGGCAGCAGCCCTTCGTTGACGCCGGCCAGCGTGACGTGCGGCCACTCCAGGCCCTTGGCGGCGTGCAGCGTCGACAGCGTCACCACGTCCTGCTCGTCGCCGCGCTCGGCCAGGCTGATGATGACGCTGATCGTCTGCGCCACCTGCAGCACGCTCGCCTTCTCGCTTTCGAAGGTGGCGCCACCGTCCTGCGTGATCTCGCCACCGCAGCGCCTGGCGATCCAGTCGACGAAGTCGAGCACGTTGCTCCAGCGCGCGGCGGCAAGCTTGGCGCTGTCCTCACCGTCGAACAGGTGCTGCTCGTAGCCGATGTCCTTCAGCCAGCCCAGCAGCAGGGCCTTGGCGTCTTCGCTGCCCGTGGTATGGCGCGCGCGGTGCTCGAGGTCGTTGACCTCGCGCCCGAACTCGTGCAGAACGTCGACGGCCTTGCCCTTGAGCACGCTGGTCAGGCTGGGCGAGAACAGCGCCTCGAACAGGCTGACCTTCCACTTCGAAGCGAACTCGCCCAGGCTGGCCAGCGTCTGGTGGCCGATGCCGCGCTTGGGCGTGGTCACCGCGCGCAGGAAGGCCGGGTCGTCGTCCTGGTTGACCAGCAGGCGCAGCCAGGCGCACAGGTCCTTGATCTCGGCGCGGTCGAAGTAGCTCTGCCCGCCCGACACCTTGTACGGGATCTGCGCCGCGCGCAGCTTCTGCTCGAAGACACGCGCCTGGTGGTTGGCGCGGTAGAGCACGGCGCAGTCGCCGAGCTTGACGCCGCCGCCGGCACGCAGCGCCTGGATGCGCGCCACCGCGCGTTCGGCCTCGTGCTCCTCGCCGTCGCATTCGACCACCTTGACCGGGTCGCCGTCGCCGAAGTCGCTCCACAGCTTCTTCTCGAACAGCTTCGGGTTGTGCGAGATCAGCGCGTTGGCGGCGCGCAGGATGTGGCCGGTGGAGCGGTAGTTCTGTTCCAGCGCGATCAGCTTGAGCCGCGGGTAGTCCTGCGGCAGGCGCTTGAGGTTTTCGATGGTCGCGCCGCGCCAGCCATAGATGCTCTGGTCGTCGTCGCCCACCGCGGTGAACAGACCGCGTTGGCCGACCAGCGCCTTGAGCAGTTCGTACTGCACGGCGTTGGTGTCCTGGACTTCGTCGACCAGGATGTGATGGAACTGCGCCTGCCACTTGGCGCGCACCTCGGCGTCGCGCTGCAGCAGCTTCAGCGGCAGGCCGATGAGATCGTCGAAGTCGACCGCCTGGAAGGCCGCCAGCCTTTCTTCGTAACGACGCATCACGCGCGCGGCGATGCGTTCGTCGTCGTCGGCCGCCGCGCGCTCGGCGGCGTCGGCGTCCAGGCCCTGGTTCTTCCACAGGCCGATGGCCCACTGCCAGCGCCGCGCCAGCGCGTTGTCGGTGTTGCCGCCGGCGTCGCGCAGCACCCCCAGCACGTCGTCGCTGTCGAGGATGCTGAAGTTCTCCTTCAGTCCGATGCGTGTGCCGTCGCTGCGCAGCAGCCGCACCCCCAGGCTGTGGAAGGTGCTCACCGCCAGGTCGCGCGCGGCACGTGGCCCGACCAACGCCTTGGCGCGTTCGCGCATCTCCTGCGCCGCCTTGTTGGTGAAGGTGATGGCCGCGATCTGCTTGGGCTCCAGCCCGGCCTGCAGCAGGCGCGCGATCTTGTGCACGATGACGCGCGTCTTGCCCGAGCCGGCGCCGGCCAGCACCAGGCAGGGCCCGGCGAGGTGGTGCACGGCCTCCATCTGGGCCTGGTTCAGTGTCGCCGGGGCCGCCGGCGCACGAGGCGCGGCGGCAGGTCTCGAAGGGGGCGCGTCGGCCATCGGATGCCTGGGGCAGAAATGTCAAGTGCAGTCGCACGGGTCACGGCGGACGCCATGGCCCGCCCTGTCCGTGCCTCGGCGAACCGGCGGCGCTGGGCAGGCGGCGCGCCACGGCGCCGCTGCCCCGGGGCCGCCGCCTACTCCTTCAGGTCCACGCCGTAGAAGACGTGGCGGCCGAAGGGGCTGAGCTTGAAGTCGACGACTTCCTTGCGCACCGGCTTGAGCTGCACCGCATGCGCGATCGTGAACCAGGGCGCCTGTTCCTTGAAGACGAGCTGCGCCTTCTTGTACAGCTCGGTGCGCTCGGCGGGCTTGGACACCGACTTGGCTTTCACCACCAGGTCGTCGAAAGGCTTGTGGCAGAACTTGGCGACGTTGGAGCCGCTCACGCTCTTTGCGGAGTCGCAGCCCAGCAGCGTGTGCAGGAAGTTGTCCGGGTCGCCGTTGTCGCCGGTCCAGCCGAGCATGCCCATCTGGTGCTCGCCGGCCTGCATGCGCTTGCGGTACTCGCCCCACTCGAAGCTCTTGATCTCGGCCTTGACGCCGATCTTGGCCAGGTCGGCCTGCATCAGTTCGGCGATGCGCCGCGCATTCGGGTTGTAGGGGCGCTGCACCGGCATCGCCCACAGGTCGGTGCTGAAGCCGCCGCCCAGGCCGGCCTGCGCCAGCAGCTTCTTGGCCGCTTCGGGGTCGTAGGGGTCGTCCTTGACGGCGTCGTTGTACGACCACATCGAAGGCGGGATCGGGTTCTTGGCGGCGATGCCGGTGGACAGGTAGACGCCGTCGATGATGGCCTTCTTGTTGATCGCCATGCTCACGGCCTTGCGCACGCGCACGTCGTCGAAGGGCTTCCTTTGCGTATTGAAGGCCAGGTAGCCGACGTTCAGGCCGGGCTGCTCCAGAACCTTGACGTTCGGGTCCTTGCGGATCGCGTCCAGGTCGGCCGGGTTCGGGTAGGGCATGACGTGGCACTCGCCCCTCTGCAGCTTGGCCCAGCGCACCGAGGCGTCCGGCGTGATCGAGAATACGAGGTCGTCGATCTTGGCCTTGCCGGCCCAGAACTGCGGGAACGCCTTGTAGCGGATGACCGCGTCCTTCTGGTACTGCACGAGCATGAAGGGGCCGGTGCCGATCGGCTCCTGGTCGATCTTCTCCGGCGTGCCGGCCTTGAGCATGGCGATCGCGTATTCCTTGCTCTGCACGCCGGCGTATTCCATCGCCAGGTTCGACAGGAACGGCGCCTCGGCGCGGTTGAGCACGATGCGCACGGTGTATTCGTCGACCTTGTCGACCGACTTCAGCAGCTTGGGCATGCCCATGTCGTTGAAGTACGAATGGTTCGAGCTCGTGACCTTGAAATACGGGTCGTTCTCCTTCCACTGGCGCTCGAACATGAAGATCATGTCGTCGGCGTTGAAGTCGCGCGTCGGCTTGAAGTTCTTGTTCGACTGCCACTTGACGCCCTTGCGCAGGTGGAAGGTGTAGGTCAGGCCGTCGGGCGAGATCGTCCACTTCTCGGCCAGACCCGGCACGACGGCGGTGCCGCCGCGCTCGAAGTCGACGACGCGGCTGTAGATCTGGCTGGCGGCGTCGAAGGAGGTGCCGGTGGTGTTGATGCCGGGGTAGAAATTCTCTGGGCTGCCTTCCGAGCAGAACACCAGCGTCTTGGCCGAGGCGGCGCCAGCGAGCAGCAGCGGCAGCGCCAGTGCGGCCAGCGTCAGAGGGGTCTTCTTGAAGCGTGCATGCGTCATTGCGAGGAGCCTTTCAGGTCTTGTTGATGGGGAAGCCGTCGCCGGCGGCACGTCGGCTTCAGGTGGCAGTCGGAGCCAGGAACTGCTCGGCAAGGTGACAGGATACCTGCCGGCCGTCGAGCGGCCGCAGCGCCGGCCGCTCGGCATTGCAGCGGGCCACCGCATGAGGACAGCGGGTCGAGAATACGCACCCGGCGGGCGGGTCCAGCGGCGACGGCAGTTCGCCCTTCAGGACGATGCGCTCGACGCGGGCGCCGGAGTCGATGGCCGGCGTGGCGGCCAGCAAGGCGCGGGTATAGGGGTGCAAGGGCCGATCGAACAGCAGCGCCTTGGCGCCCTGCTCCATCACCAGCCCGAGGTACATCACCATCACGTCGTGCGCGATGTGCCGCACCACGCCCAGGTCGTGCGAGATGAAGAGGTAGGCCAGGCCGAGTTCCTGCTGCAGGTCGGCCAGCAGGTTGAGCACCTGGGCCTGCACCGAAACGTCGAGCGCCGACACCGGCTCGTCGGCCACCACCAGCGCCGGGTCGAGCATCAGTGCGCGGGCAATGGCGATGCGCTGGCGCTGCCCGCCGGAGAACATATGCGGGTAACGCCCGTAGTGCTCGGGCCGCAGCCCGACCTTGGCCAGCATGGCGCGCGAGCGCTGCTCGCGCTCGGCGGCGGTGAGCTTGGTATTGATGACCAGCGGCGCCTCGAGGATGCTGCCGATCTTCTTGCGCGGGTTGAGCGAGCCGAAGGGGTTCTGGAACACCAGCTGCACGACGCGGCGCAGCGCGCGCCGCTGCCGGGCGTCGGCGCCGACCGCGTCGACGCCCTGCAGCCGCAGCGTGCCGTGGGTCGGCGTTTCGATCAGTGTCACCATGCGCGCCAGCGTCGACTTGCCGCATCCCGATTCGCCGACCACGGCCAGCGTACGGCCGGCGTCGACGGCGAACGACACCCCGCCCACCGCCTGCAGCCGCGCCGGCGCGCGCAAGGGGCCGCGCTTGATGGTGTAGGTCTGGGTCAGCCCGACCGCTTCGACGACCGGTGCAGTCATGCCGATGCCAGCGCGCCGGCGCGGTCCCTGGCGATGCGGGCCTCGCGATCCGGCTCGCCCATCGCATAGTGGCAGCGCACCGCGCCCTCGGCCCACGGCCGCAGCGCCGGCCGTTCGGCGCGGCACAGCGGTGTGGCGTAGTCGCAGCGCGGCTCGAACAGGCATCCCGAAGGCCGGTCCCAGGCGCCGGGAACGACACCGGCGATGGTGGCCAGCCGCCGCTGGCCCTCGCTGCGCTCGGGCATCGCCGCCATCAGCGCGGCGGTGTACGGATGCTGCGGCGACTCGAACAGGTCCGCCGCCGAGCGCTCTTCGACCACCTGACCCGCATACATCACCGCCACGCGCTGCGCCATCTCGGCCACCACGCCCATGTTGTGCGTGATCAGCACCAGCGCCATGCCGCGCTCGCGCTGCAGCCCGCGCAGCAGGTCCAGGATCTGCGCCTGGATCGTGACGTCCAGCGCGGTCGTGGGCTCGTCGGCGATCAGCAGGCGCGGGTTGCAGGCGATGGCCATGGCGATCATCACGCGCTGGTTCATGCCGCCCGAGAGCTGGTGCGGGTAGTCCTTCAGCCGGCTCGCCGCCGCCGGAATGCCGACCTGCTCGAGCAGTTCCACGGCGCGGCGCCGTGCCGCGCGGCCGTCGAGCTTCAGGTGCAGGCGCAGCGTCTCGGCGATCTGGAAGCCGACCGTGAAGCAGGGGTTTAGGCTGGTGGTCGGATCCTGGAAGATCATCGCCACGTCCTTGCCAACGATGCGGCGCCGCTCGCGCGCCGACATGCCCTGCAGGTCGTTGCCGGCAAAAGACATGCGCCGCGCGCGCACCTGGCCGGGGAAACCGACCAGGCCCATCAATGCCAGCATCGTCACGCTCTTGCCCGACCCCGACTCGCCGACGACGCCCAGCACCTCGCCTTCGGCCAGCCGCAGGCTGACGCCGTCGACGGCGTGCATCACCGCGCCCTGGGTCGGGAAGTCGACGTGCAGGTCCTCGATCTCCAGCAGTGCTTGGGTCATCTCAGTTGTCCATGGTGCCGAAGCGCCATCCGCGACCCTTGAATCCGAAAGCCGCCAAGCGGACGCCGCGGAACCGGCTCTGCC
>CAYJOA010000006.1:9228-59122 GCA_964371495.1 uncultured Rubrivivax sp. | reverse complement strand
TGCGCGCGGTGCCGCAGGCGGCCACGCAGCAGCCGCACTCGATGCAGCGGTCGAGTTCGTAGATCTTGTCGGCCAGCTCGGGCTCCATGCGCTGCTCGATGCGCGTGATGTCGGGCCGCGGGTCGACCATGTGCAGCCAGCCTTCGAGCCTCTCGCTCATGCCGCGCATCCACTTGCCGGTGTTCACCGACAGGTCGCCGATGAGCTCGAAGAACGGCAGCGGCGCCAGCGTGATCTCGTCGCCCAGGTCCTTGGTCAGCGTGCGGCAGGCCAGTGTCGGGCGACCATCGATGACCATGGCGCAACTGCCGCAGATGCCGGCGCGGCAGACGAAGTCGAACTGCAGCGAAGGGTCCTGCTTCTCACGGATCTCCGACAGCACGATGAACAGCGTCATGCCGTCGGCTTCCTCGATCTCGTAGGTCTGCCAGTGCGGCACGCTACCGGCCTGCTGCGGGTTGTGCCGCAGCACCTTGAGCTTGAGCCTGCGGCCGGCGCTGCCGCCCTGTGCGGCGGCGGGGTTGGCGCGCGGCACGACGCGGATCGGGGCTTCGTTCATCGCGCGAACCTTTCGTCCAGGCGTTCGTTGCGGCCGCGCAGGGCCGGCGGCAGCAGGTGTTCATAGGGCATCAGCGCCTGCTGCACGGCAAAACGGTCGGCGCTGGACAGCTGTTCACGCAAGGCCGCCACCTCGGCCGCTCGGCGTGCGGTATCCGGGTGGTCGATGTAGTCCTTGGCGCCATAACCGCGCCAGCCCGGGGGCAGCTCCATCTTGCCGACGTCCAGCGGCTCGTAGCCCAGCGTCGGCAGCGTGTCGCCGGCGCCCGGCCAGGTGGCCAGCGTGCGCTTGAGCCACTGGGCGTCGTCGCGGCGCGGGTAGTCTTCGCGGAAGTGCGCGCCGCGGCTCTCGGTGCGCACCTGCGCGCCGTGCGCCACGCACAGCGCCAGCTTGAGCATCTTCTGCACACGGTAGGCGGTGACGAGCTCGGGGTTGGCACCGCCGTCACGGCAGCGCAGGCCGATGCGCTGGCTGCGCTGCAGCAGCTGCTGCAGTTCGTCGACCGCCGCCTTGAGGTCTTCGCCGCCACGGAAGATGCCGACCTTGTCGGTCATGATTTCCTGCATGCGCGCCTTCAGCGCAGAAGCGTCTTCGCTGCCGCCGCCGTCGATGAGCGCCTTCAGGTGCGCCTGCTCTCGTTCCATGAATTCGCGCACCAGCCCCATCGGCACGCTGACTTCGTTGTCGCTGCGGTCGCACCAGTCGGCGATGGCCTCGCCGACGATCATGCCGGCGACCACGGTCTCGGCCACCGAGTTGCCGCCCAGGCGGTTGAAGCCGTGCATGTCCCAGCAGGCCGCCTCGCCGGCGGCGAACAGGCCCTTCAGCGCCGGGCTGTGGCCGTGGGCGTCGGTACGCACGCCGCCCATCGTGTAATGCTGCGCGGGGCGCACGGCGATCCAGTCCTTCACCGGGTCGGTGCCGAGGAAGTTCTTGCTGATCTCGTAGACCTCGCGCAGCTTGTGGCGGATGTGCTCCTCGCCCAGCAGCGTGATGTCCAGCCACAGGTGCTCGCCGTAGCGGCTTTTCGCCCCCTTGCCGGCGCGGATGTGCTGTTCCATGCGGCGCGAAACCACGTCGCGCGACGCGAGCTCCTTCTTCTCGGGTTCGTAGTCGGGCATGAAGCGGTGGCCCTCGGCGTCCTTGAGCAGCCCGCCGTCGCCGCGGCAGCCCTCGGTGACCAGGATGCCGGCCGGGAAGATGGTCGTCGGGTGGAACTGCACCGCCTCCATGTTGCCCAGCGCTGCGACACCGGTTTCCAGCGCCAGCGCGTGGCCGATGCCCTCGCAGATGACCGCGTTGGAAGTCACCCGGTACAGACGCCCCGCGCCGCCGGTGGCGATCGCCGTGGCCTTCGCCAGGTAGGCGCTCAAGGAGCCGTCGATGAGGTCGCGCACGACGGCGCCGTAGCAGCGGCTGCCGTCGTGGATGAGCGCCAGCGCTTCGGTGCGCTCGTGCACCGGGATCTGGTCGGCGATCGCCTGGTCGGCCACCGCCTGCAGCATGGCGTGTCCGGTGCCGTCGGAGACGTGGCAGGTGCGCCACTTCTTGGTGCCGCCGAAATCACGCTGCGAGATCAGGCCATGCGCCTCGTCGCGCTCGGTGATGGTGACGCGCTGGCCGTTGATGACGACCTCGCGGTCGCCCTTGTGCACCCGGCTCCAGGGCACGCCCCAGGCCGCCAATTCGCGCACCGCCTTGGGCGCGGTGTTGACGAACATGCGCACCACGTCCTGGTCGGCGCCCCAGTCGGAGCCGCGCACGGTGTCCTCGAAGTGCACGTCCTCGCTGTCGCCCTGCCCCTTGATGACGTTACCCAGGCTGGCCTGCATGCCGCCCTGCGCGGCCTTGGAGTGCGAGCGCTTGGCCGGCACCAGCGACAGCACCATCGCGTCGTGGCCGCGCCGCTTGGCCGCCACCGCCAGGCGCAGGCCGGCCAGGCCGCCGCCGATCACCAGCACGTCGGTATGGATGATCTTCATTTCGCCGGCTCCTGCGGTTGCACCCAGGCCGGGGTGTAGCGTTCACCGACGCGGTCACGGTGTTCGTAGCCGATCTTCATGTAGGCCGCCAGCGTGAGCAGCCCGAGCGCCAGGAAGAAGGCCGTGAGCACCCATTTCGCGGTCTTCAGCCTGCGCCGCCCGGCATCGGCGTCGTCACCCTGCAGCCAACCCCACTTCACGGCCAGCCGGTACAGGCCGATGCCGCCGTGCAGCTCCACCGCGAACAACAGCACCAGGTACAGCGGCCACCAGCTGCCGCTCCACACCCGGTCGGCCGAGCCATAGGGGCCGATGGCGCCCGGATGCATCAGCATCTGGAAGAGATGGGGTGCGGCCAGGAAGAAGAGCGCGAAACCCGTCACCACCTGCACCCACCACAGCGTGGTGTCGCCGTGGCGCAGCAGGGCGCGGTGGCTGGTGAAGGTGCGGTACTGGCGATAGCTGGCCGGGAACTTGCGCAGCGCCAGGAAGGCGTGCAGCACGAGCAGCGCGACGATGCCGCCGACGACGAAGGACACCAGGATCGGGTACGGCCGGCCGAAGATGAAATAGCCCTCGAAGGCCTTGCTCACCGCCCACATGAAGTCCTTGCTCACCAGGATGCTCGAGACGAAGAACATGTGGCCCCACATGAACAGCCCCAGCACCAGCCCGCTCAGGCTCTGCGCCAGGTCCATGCGGGCGGGCCAGCGGCTCTTGCCGGCTCGGGCGCGAAGCCCGACGCCCGCGATCACGTCAGTCGGTGTGTGCATGCGACGGCTCTCCGTTCATGGGTCGAAGGGGCGTGAACGATCCGAGCGCGAGTGTCCGCCCGCGGACCGGGTGCCGGGTTTGTCGCAGGTCAATGCGCGGCCGAAGACGCAGCGCAAGCGCGTCGCTCAGCGTTCGCTCTGGGTGTAATCGGCGTACACCGGCTCGTACATCTGGGCGCGCACGTGCGCCAGCAGGTCTGGCGGCCGCGGCACGCCGGCCAGGCCGCGGTCGAAGACGACTTCCGCCACTGCAGCGGCAATGTGCGCAGAGACCTCGCGCACACGCGCCAGCGGCGGGTACAGGCTGCCTTGGGCCAGGTCGTCGGGCGACACCTGCGCGCACAGCGCGTGCACGGCCGCCATGAACATCTCGTCGGTGACGTGGCGGGCCTTGGTGGCGATCGCGCCCAGGCCGACGCCGGGGAAGATGTACGAGTTGTTGCCCTGACGCGGCACGTAGCGGCGGCCGTCGAGCACGACCGGGCCGAACGGGCTGCCCGACGCGAACAGCGCCTGGCCGGCGCTCCAGCGGTAGGCCTGCTCGGCCGTGCACTCGGACTTGGACGTCGGGTTGGACAGCGCGAAGATGATCGGCCGCTCGTTGATCGCGGCCATCTCGGCAACCACCTCTTCGGTGAAGGCCCCCGCCGACGCGGCCACACCGATGATCGCCGACGGCCGCAGGCTGCGCACGGCGTCGGCAAAGCTGGCCACCGCTTCGTGCGCATGGGCATAGGGGCGCTTGTGGTCGCCGAGGTCGCTGCGGCCGGCCTGCACCAGGCCACGGGAGTCGAACAGCCAGCAGCGTGCGCGCGCCGCCGCCGGGTCCAGGCCCTCGGCGACCATGGCCGTCACCGCCAGGTCGGCAATGCCGGTGGCGGCCTCGCCCGCACCCAGGAACAGCAGCGTCTGCTCGGCCAGACGGCCGCCGTTGACGCGCAGCGCGCTGACGACGCCGGCCAGCGCCACCGCCGCCGTGCCCTGAATGTCGTCGTTGAACGTGCAGATGCGGTCGCGCCACTTGCGCAGCAGGCGGAAGGCGTTCTGATTGGCGAAGTCCTCGAACTGCACCACCGTGCCGGGGAAGACCTTCTGCGTGGCGGCGATGAATTCGTCGAGCAGTGCGTCGTAGGCCTCGCCACGCACGCGCTGGCGCGGCAGGCCGATGTACAGCGGATCCTCCAGCAACTCGGCGTTGTTGGTGCCGACGTCCAGCATCACCGGCAGGCACTGCCGCGGGTGCACGCCGGCGCATGCCGTATACAGCGAGAGCTTGCCCACCGGGATGCCCATGCCGTTGGCGCCCTGGTCGCCCAGGCCGAGGATGCGCTCGCCGTCGGTGACGACGATCATCGCCACGTCGGCATGCGGCCAGTTGCGCAGCACGCTTTCGACGCGCCCGAGGTCCTCGATGCTGATGAACAGGCCGCGCGGGCGCTGGAAGATGTGGCCGAACTGCTGGCAAGCCAGGCCCACGGTGGGCGTGTAGATGACCGGCATCATCTCGTCGGGGTTGTCGACGACGAGGCGGTAGAACAGCGTCTCGTTGCGGTCGTGCAGCGCGGCCAGGTTGATGTACTTTTCCAGGTCGCTGGGCTTGCGGCGGAAGTTCTCCAGCACTCGCTTGACCTGGTCGGCCTGGGTATTGATGCGCGGCGGCAGCAGGCCGCGCAGGCCGAACGCGTCGCGCTCCTTGGCGCTGAAGGCCGTGCCCTTGTTCAGCAGCGGCTCGCGCAGCAGCGCGGTGCCGCGGGGCAGTTCGGTGGCGCGATCGAGATCCTCTGTGGCATGCATGGCTGGTCTCCTCCAGCCCGGAATGCTAGGTCGACAGGCGCCGCGGACGTTTCAGTTTTTGACGACTTCGTTGATCTCGATCAGGAGACCGTCGGCCGCCGGGCCGACGGCGGCCGACTGCCCGACCAGGTCGCCGGCGCTCGCCGCCGCCTGGCCGCCCTTGGTGACACGCGCGCTGACCACCACCTTGTCGAACAGCGACAGCTTCGCCCCCGGCGACATGGCCATGCTGTCGTCGAGCGCGAACGCCGCCGGCAGGTCCTTGACCTGCAGGCGCAGGATCGCCAGCGGCATGCGCGACCCCTCGGCAGGCCGGGCGTAGATGAACACGGTGTCGCCGGGCGCAGCCAGCTTGGCCAGAGCCGGTGCCAGCCGCACGGTTCCGCGCAGCCTGGCAGCGGGGGCCGCGCCAGCCTGCGGCGTGGCGGCCGCAGATGCGGCCTTGGCCGCGGGCGCAGCCAAGGGCTTGGCCGCGGCTGCCGGCGCGGGCGTCTGCGGCGCCGCGCCGGCGGCGATGGCCGCCAGCCCGAGGCCGCCCCGCTCGCGCGCCTGCGCGATGCTCGACTGCACCTGCGGCAGGTACGGGCTGTCCGGCGGCGCGTTCTCGACCACCTTCTCCCAGTAGCGCACCGCGCCGGCGTAGTCCTGGCGGTTGAAGGCCGCGGCGCCGGCCAGCGACAGCGCCTTCAGGTTGGTCGGCTCGACCTTCAAGGCCCGCTCGACCAGCTTCAAGGGCTCGCCTTCGATGTTGCGGTTGTTCTTCAGCGCCAGCGTGTCGGCGTAGTCGGCCAGCAGCTTGGCATCGTCGCCACGCAGCACCACGGCCTTCTGGTAGGCCGGCAGCGCATCGTCGATGCGGCCGAGCATGCCGTACGAGCGCGCCAGCATGGCCCAACCCTCGGCGTCGTCGGGCGCACCCTTGAGCCGCTCGGCGAGCTGCTCGACGGCGGCGGCGAACTCCTGCTCCTGGTTGGCGCTGGCGTGCGGGTTGGACGCGTCAGCAGCGCCGGCCGCCGACGGCGGTCCGGCACTCGGCACACCGGGCGAACCGGTCCATGCATAACCGGCGACCGCCAGCACGACGACGAAAATCGACACGCCGAGACTGACACCGCGCGACGGCCGCGCGCCGACGGCGGCTGACCCCGCGGCGGCCCCGTCAGCGCCGGCTTCGGGGCTGGCCAGCACGGTCTGGAGGATTTCGCGTTCCAGCTTGGACTTGGCGGTCTCGTAGGCCTTGCGGCCGATGCTGCCCTTGGCGTGCTGAGTCTCGAGCTGCTGCAGCCGCTCGCGCAGCACCTTGATGTCTTTGTTCATCTTTTGGGATCAAGCGGCCGCGCGGCCGTTGCGATGTCTTCGGGTTCTTCGGGGTCGAAGTGCTCGTTGCCCAGGCGGCTGCGGCGGCGCAGCACCAACACCAGCGTTGCCAGGCCGCCGACCAGCAGCACGGCCGGGCCGAACCAGAGCAGGAAGGTCGTGCCCTTGACCGGCGGCCGGTACAGCACGAAGTCGCCGTAGCGCGCGGTCATGTAGTCGATGATCTCGCGCTCGCCTTTGCCGCTGCGCAGCATGTCGCGCACCTGGTTGCGCAGGTCGACCGCGAGTTCGGCATGCGAGGCGGCGATGGTCTCGTTCTGGCAGACCAGGCAGCGCAACTCGGCGGCGATGCGCAGCATCTCCTTCTCGAGTTCCGGCTCGGCGGCCGTCAGCGGCGCATCGGCAGCGTGCACGGCGCACGCCAGGCACAAGGCCACCAGGGCAGGCAGGAATCTAGGCATTGAGCTGTTTCAACAGGGGTTCGATTTGATCGCGCAGCACTTCGGGCGTGACGGGGCCGATCTGCTTGAACCGGATCACCCCCTGCTTGTCGATGACGAAGGTCTCGGGCACGCCGTAGACGCCGAAGTCGATGCCGACGCGGCCGTCGATGTCGTACAGCGAGGCCTTGTACGGATTGCCAAAGCGCTGCAGCCAGCCCAGCCCGTCGTCGCGCTTGTCCTTGTAGTTCAGGCCGTACAGCGGCACCGGACTGCGCTTGGCGAAGTCCACCAATAGCGGGTGCTCCTGGCGGCAGGCCACGCACCAGGAGGCCCAGACGTTGAGGATCCAGACCTGGCCCTTGAGGTCCTCGCGCGTGATGCGCTGCGCCGGATCGTCCAGCCGCGCCAGTTCGAAGGCCGGCGCCGGCTTGCCGATCAGCGGCGACGGCACCTCGCGCGGATTCAGGTTCAGGCCCACCGCCAGGAAACCCAGCAGCACCGCAAACAGCGCCAGCGGCACCAGGAACTGCCAGCGCTTCATGCTGCAGCCTGCGCCGTGCTGCTGGCGCTCTGCTCACGCCGCGCCACGCGGTAGCGGCGGTCGCTGGCCGCCAGCAGCCCGCCCAGGGCCATGATCACGCAGCCGCCCCAGATCCAGGTCACGAACGGCTTGTAGTACACGCGCACCACCCAGGCGCCCTTGTCGTCGGGAGTCCCCAGCGACACGTACAGGTCGCCGCTGAGGCGGCTGTGGATGGCGGCTTCGGTCATCGGGTTCGTCTGCACCCGGTAGACACGCTTCTCCGGCTGCATCGTGACAACCGGGCGGTCGCCCTGGGTGACCTCGATGGTGCCGCGTGCGGCCTCGTAGTTGGGGCCCTGCACTTCACGAACGCCGCGGAAGGTGAAGGTGTAGCCGGCGATCTCCGTGGTGTCGCCGACCTGCATCGTGACGTCGCGTTCCACCTCGTAGGTGCGGACCATGGTCACGCCGATGATGAACGCCGCCACGCCCAGGTGCGCCACCATCATGCCGACCATCGCGCGCGGCAGCTGCCGCAGGCGGTGGGTGATGCTGCTGCGCACGCCGCCGGCCGGCCGCACGCGCTCCCACACGTCCACCGCCAGGCTGGCGACGATCCAGAAGGCCATCGCCAGCCCGAGGCTGCCGAGCCAGGAAATGTGGCCCGACACCCAGCCGGCCCCCACCGCAGCGACCAGCGTCACGACAGCGGCCCAGCGCAGGCGCCGGGTCAGGTCGGGGATCGAGGCTTCCTTCCAGCGCGCCAGCGGGCCGACACCCATCAGGAACACCAGCGGCGCCATCAGCGGCACGAAGACGGTGTCGAAGTACGGCGGACCGACCGAGATCTTGCCCATGCCCAGCGCGTCGAGCAGCAGCGGGTACAGCGTGCCCAGCAGCACGGCGCCCATGGCCACCACCAGCAGCACGTTGTTGGCGAGCAGGAAACTCTCGCGCGACACGGTGGCGAAACGCGTGCCCAGACCGACCGTGGGCGCGCGCCAGGCGAACAGCGCCAGCGAGGCACCGATGACCACGGTCAGGAAGGCCAGGATGAACAGCCCGCGCGCCGGGTCGGTGGCGAAGGCATGCACCGACGACAGCACGCCCGAGCGCACGAGGAAGGTGCCCAGCAGCGACAGCGAGAAGGCCAGGATCGCCAGCAGCACCGTCCACGACTTGAAGGCACCGCGTTTTTCCGTCACGGCCAGCGAATGGATCAAGGCCGTGCCCACCAGCCAGGGCATGAAGGAGGCGTTCTCCACCGGGTCCCAGAACCACCAGCCGCCCCAGCCCAGCTCGTAATACGCCCACCAGCTGCCCAGCGCAATGCCCAGGGTGAGGAAGATCCAGGCGGCAGTGGTCCAGGGCCGCGTCCAGCGCGCCCATTGCGCGTCGAGGTTGCCGCCAATCAGCGCCGCCACCGCGAAGGCAAAGGCCACCGAGAAGCCGACGTAGCCCATGTACAGCATCGGCGGGTGGAAGATCATGCCCGGGTCCTGCAGCAGCGGGTTGAGGTCGCGGCCGTCGGCGGCGGCAGGCACCAGCCGGTCGAAGGGGTTGGAGGTGAGCAGCGTGAACAGCAGGAAGCCGACCAGCGTCAGGCCCATGACGGCCAGGATGCGCGCCAGCACCGGCAGCGGCAGGTTGCGGCTGAAGATCGCCACCGCGGCCATCCAGGCGCACTGCATCATCAACCACAGCAGCATCGAGCCTTCGTGGCCGCCCCAGACTGCCGCAATGCGGAACTCCAGCGGCAACGCGCTGTTGGCGTTGGACGCCACGTACTGCACCGAAAAGTCGTACTGCACGAAGGCGATGGTCAGGCAGACGAAGGACAGCGCCACCAGCACGAAGAGCACGCCGGTGGCCGGCCGCGCCATCGCCATCCAGTCGGCGCGGCCGCGGTGCGCGCCGACCAGCGGCACGACGCCCAGAGCCAGCGCGACCCCGAGCGCCAGCCAGAGCAGGAAGTGACCGATCTCGGGGATCATTTGCCGGCTCCCTTGGCCAGCGTGTCGGCCAGCTTGCCGTCACCGTGCTGGGCCTTGTAGAGCGCGTCGGCGGCCTCCGGCGGCATGTAGTTCTCGTCGTGCTTGGCCAGCACCTCGCGGGCGACGAAGACGCCGTCGTGCAACTGCCCCTGCGCGACCACCCCCTTGCCTTCCTTGAACAGGTCGGGAAGGATGCCTTCGTAGCGCACCGGCACCGCCTTGGCCGAATCGGTGACGACGAACTGCACGTGCGTGCCGTCGACCTTGACCGAACCGGTCTCGACCAGTCCGCCGATGCGGAACGTGCGCCCGGACGGCGCCTCGTTGGCCGACACCTGGGTCGGCGAGTAGAAGAAGATCAGGTTGCTCTGGAAGGCGTTCAGCACCAGCGCGACGATGACGCCCACGGTGGCGACCAGACCGCCCAGCAGGGCAAAACGCTTGTGACGTGGTTTCATGATTCAGCCTCGTTTGCAGGATTCATGCGCGCCGCGTCCCGCAGCGAGCGGCGGTGCCGGCGGTGCACCAGCCAGGGCTCCAGCGCCATCAGCAATGCCGCCGCGCCGTACGAGCCCCAGACATACAGGCCGTAACCGCCCATTTCGAAGAACGCCGAAGCGCTGCCCCAGTTCATGGATGCATTCTCCCCCGCGTGAGTTCCGCCACCCAGCCAGCGTGGGCTTCGCGCTCGATGACGATGGCACGCGTGCGCACGAACACCGCGGCGAAGGCATAGGCCCAGAAGGCGAAAGTCATGATCAGCATCGCCGTCAGCATGGTGGTGGCCATCTTCGGCGCCGCGGTCATGCTGACGGTGGCGCCCTGGTGCAGCGTGTTCCACCACTTCACCGAGAAATAGATGATCGGCACGTTGACGCTGCCCACCAGCGCCAGCAAGGCGCCGGCCTGGTCGCCGCGGCGCACGTCGTCGATGGCGTTGACGAGCGCGATGTAGCCGAGGTAGAGGAAGAGCAGGATCAGCTCGCTGGTCAGCCGCGCGTCCCACACCCACCAGGCACCCCAGGTGGGCTTGCCCCAGAAGGCGCCTGACCACAGCGCCAGGAACGTGAACATCGCCCCGGTGGGTGCGATCGCCCGCGCCACCATCGACGCCAGCCGTGCGTTGAAGGCCCAGCCGATGCCGGCCCAGAAGGCCATCACCAGGTACAGCACCATCGACATCCAGGCCGCCGGCACGTGCAGGAAGATGATGCGGTAGGAATCGCCCTGCGTGGCATCGGTGGGCGCGACGAAGAAGCCGATGTACAGGCCGACCACCGTCAGCACGACCGTCGCCGCCCACAACCACGGCACCAGCCAGCCGGTCAGCTGGTAGAAGCGCGAAGGCGCGGCGAAGGTGTACAGGCGCAGCGGCGGGGGATTCACTGAGGCGTCCTCATTCCGTGGAAATGCGCAAAGCCGCCGCGGTGGCCAGCGGCGCGCCCAGCGCGGTGGCCAGCAGCAGCGCGCCGAGCAGCGAGAAGTGCCCGCTGGCCGAAAGACCGGCCTCGACGTTGCCCACCGCTCCGGCGCCGAAGATCAGCGCCGGCGTGGTCAGCGGCAGCACGATCAGGATCAGCAGCATGCCGCCGCTGCGCAGGCCCAGCGTCAGTGCCGCGCCCAGCGCACCGAGCAGGCTGAGGATGGGGGTGCCCAGCAGCAGGCCGGCCACCAGGGCCGCCAGCGCCGGCGCCGACATGCCGAACAGCAGGCCCACCAGCGGCGTGGCGACGATCAGCGGCAGGCCGGTCAGCAGCCAGTGCGCCGCCGATTTGGCCGCCGCGACGGCGATCGCCGGCTGCGGTGCCAGCAGCATCTGCTCCAGCGAGCCGTCGGCCAGATCGCTGGCGAACAGGGTCCCCACCGACAGCATCGACGCCAGCAGCGCGCAGACCCAGACGATGCCCGGCGCGATGTCGCGCAGCATCTGCGGCTCCGGCCCCACGCCCAGCGGGAACAGGCTCAGCGCGACGATGAAGAAGACCACCGGCAGCAGCGAGTCGATGCGCCGCCGCGACGCCAGCTTGAGGTCGCGCAGCAGCAAGACTAGGAAGAGTTCCCTCATGCGATGCCATGGCGGTCGAGGTCGAAGATGCGCGGCACGGGGTCGATCAGGCTCGGTGTCTGGTGGCTGGTCAGCAGCGTGGCGCCGCCGCGCGCGGCGTGTTCGCTGAGCAGGCCGTTCAGCGCGGTGATGCCGTCGGCGTCCAGCGCGTCGAAGGGCTCGTCGAGCAGCCACAGTTCGGCATGCATGCACAGCGCCAGCCGCGCCAGCGCGACGCGGCGGCGCTGGCCCTGGCTGAGCGTGCGCACCGGGGCGTGGCGGCTGCCGCGCACGCCCAAGCGTTGCAGCGCCTGCGCCAGCGTCTCGTCGTCGGGCCGGTCGCCGCGCGTGCGGGCCAGGAAACGCAGCGCCTCGGCGGCGGTGAGGTCGTCCTTGAGCGCGTTCTGGTGGCCGATGTAGACGAGGCTGCGGCGCCCCGCCGGGCCGGCCTGCCGCTGTGGCACGCCGTGCAGGCGCACCTCGCCGGCCATCGGCGTGGCCAGGCCGGCCAGCAGGCGCAGCAGGCTGGTCTTGCCGCGGCCGTTGCGACCGCGCAGCCAGACCACCGCGCCGGGCTCCAGTGCCAGCTCGAGGTGCTCGAACAGCGCGCGGTCACCGCGCTGGCCGGCGAGGTCGCAGGCCTGCAGCACGCACAGGCTTGCGGCAGCCGGCGCGGGCAACTCGGTGGGGGCCGTCGGGTGGATCATGAATTCTGCTTGTGCATGTTCGGCGGCCATCGCAGCCCCGGTCTGGGCGCTGCCTGCAGCCAGCGCTGCGCGGTCATCGGGCAGCGGCGCAGTGTACCGGTGCGCCGCCGGCCTTTCGCCGCGCGGGGCCGGCGCGATTCGGCTGCGGGCTGACCTAAATCAAACCCGCCTCCGACCGCCGTAATAGCCTCGCGTCGCGCCTTGCGGGGCCGATGACGGCGATTTCTTGCACCGTCGGCCGACACGAACAGCCAACCACACCCAACGACCAGCAGCCACGATGGCCACGCACACGATCCGCAAGGGGCTCGATCTGCCCCTGGCCGGTGCCCCGGAGCAGCGACTCGACGCGGCGGCACCCGTGCGCCAGGTGGCGCTGCTGGGTGCGGACACGATCGGCCTGCGGCCCGCCCTGGCGGTGCAGCCGGGCGACCGCGTGCAGCGCGGCCAGCTGCTGTACGAGGACCGCAAGTCGCCCGGCGTGCGCTACACCGCGCCGGCTGCCGGCACCGTGCGCGCCGCGCACCGCGGCGCACAGCGCGCGTTCCTGTCGCTGGTCATCGACGTCGCCGAAGACGATGGCCCGGCGTCGCAGGTCGCCTTCGAGACCCTGCCGCGGCCAGGCACGGCCCCCGCCGACGCTGCCGCCGTGCGCGCGCTGCTGCTGCAAAGCGGCCTGTGGACCGCATTTCGCACGCGGCCGTTCAGCCGTGTGCCGGCCGCCGACGCCGTGCCGCGGGCGATCTTCGTCACCGCCATCGACAGCCATCCGCATGCCCCCGACCCGCAGGTCGTGCTGGCCGGCCGCGAGGCCGACCTTGCCGCCGGCATGGCCGCCATCGAGCAGCTGGCGCCCGGGCCGGTGTACCTGTGCCGCGGCGCCGGCTCGGGCATCGCCGCCGGTGCCGGCTCACGCGCCGAGGTGCACGAATTCAGCGGGCCGCACCCGGCCGGCACGCCGGGGGTGCACATCCACCTGCTGCACCCGGTGGACGCCGAGCGCAGCGTCTGGCACATCGGCTATCAGGACGTGGCCGCCATCGGCCATCTGCTGGCCAGCGGGCGGCTCGATGTCGAACGCGTGGTCTCGCTCGCCGGCCCCGCGGTGCAGAGGCCGCGGCTGCTGCGCACGCGCCTGGGCGCCTCGCTGGCCGACCTGACGCGCGGCGAACTGGCCGGCGGCGACTTGCGCGTGTTGTCGGGGTCGGTGCTCGACGGCCGTGCCGCTGCCGCCCACGAGACCGCGTTTCTGGGCCGCCACCACCGCCAGGTGTCGGTGCTGCACGAAGGCCGCGAACGCGAGCTGTTCGGCTGGATCACGCCGCAGAAGGACAAGTTCTCGCTGTGGGGCGTGGTGCTCGGCCACTTCGCCGGGCGCGGCGGCCTGCCACTGACCACCAGCACCAACGGCGGCGAACGCGCGATGGTGCCGATCGGCGGCTACGAGCGTGTCATGCCGCTGGACCTGCTGCCGACCTTCCTGCTGCGCGCCCTGATCGTCGGCGATGCAGAACGGGCGGTGGCGCTGGGCGCGCTCGAACTGGACGAGGAAGACCTCGCACTGTGCACCTTCGTGTGCCCGGGCAAGACCGAATACGGGCCGCTGCTGCGCAAGGTGCTCGAGCGCATCGAGAAGGAGGGCGTATGAAAGCCTTGCGCCGCCAGCTCGACCGCATCGCCCCGCATTTCGAGAAGGGCGGCCGGCTCGAGCGCCTGTTTCCACTGTGGGAAGCGATCGACACCGCGCTGTACACGCCGCCTAAGGTCACGCGGGGCGCCGCGCACGTGCGCGACGCGATGGATCTCAAGCGCATGATGATTCTCGTCGTCATCGCCGCTCTGCCGTGCGTCCTGATGGCGATCTTCAATACCGGGCTGCAGGCCAACTTGGCGATCGACCCCGCCAAGGCGGCCGCACTCGAAGGCTGGCGCCACGACGTGCTGCGGCTGTTGGGCGTGGGCTACTCGCCGCAGAGCTGGCTGGCCAACGTCGTGCACGGGGCACTCTACTTCCTGCCGCTGTACATCCTGACGATGGTTGTGGGGGGAAGCTGGGAGGTGCTGTTCTCGGTGGTGCGCAGGATCGAGGTCAACGAGGGCTTCTTCGTCACCGGCCTGCTGTTCCCGCTGATCCTGCCGCCGACCACGCCGCTGTGGCAGGCCGCGCTCGGCATCAGCTTCGGCGTCGTCATCGCCAAGGAAGTGTTCGGCGGCACCGGCATGAACTTCGTCAACCCGGCACTGGCGGCGCGGGCCTTCCTGTTCTTTGCCTACCCGGCCGAGATCTCCGGCGACGCGGTGTGGGCCGCGGTGCCGGCCGGCGCCGCCGCCGACGGCTATTCCGGCGCCACGCTGCTGGCGCAGGTGCGCACCCTGAGCGGCCCTTTCGAAGCCCAGGGCTATTCCTGGTGGACGGCCTTCATCGGCCTGGAACGCGGCTCGATGGGCGAGACCTCGGCGCTGGCCTGCCTGCTCGGCGCGGTGGTGATCGTCGCCACCGGCATCGGCTCCTGGCGCACCATGGCCGCCGTGACGCTGGGCACGGTGTTCATGGCCAGCCTGCTCAACCTCATCGGCTCGCCGAGCAACCCGTGGTTCGGCGTGCCCTTCTGGTGGCACATGGTGCTCGGCGCCTGGGCCTTCGGCACCGTCTTCATGGCCACCGACCCGGTGACCTCCACCTTCTCCGAATCCGCCAAATGGGTCTACGGCGGCCTCATGGGCGCCTTGATCGTGCTCATCCGCGTCGCCAACCCGGCGTATCCCGAGTCGGTGATGCTGGTGATCCTGTTCATGAACGTGATGGCGCCGGTCATCGACCACTTCTTCGTGCAGGCCAACATCAGGCGCAGGAAGGCCCGCCGTGGCTGACGTCAACAGCACCCGCTACACGATCCTGTTCGCCACCACCGTTTGCGTGGTCTGTGCCGCGCTGGTGTCGGTGGCTGCCGTCAGCCTGCAGCCGCAGCAGAAGGCCAATGCCCGGCTGTACATGGAGAAGAACGTGCTCGTCGCCGCCGGCCTGGTGCAACCGGGACAGAGCGTTTCGGCGTCGGCCGTGCAGGACTTCTTCCAGCGCGACATCAAGGCCCGGCTGGTCGACCTCGGCACCGGCGAGCTGGTGCCCGCGGGCGATGGCGATGCACGCCGCTACGACCAGCGCGCGGCACGCAACGATCCGGCCACCAGCCGCGCCGCACCCGCCAACACCGCCGGCATCCGCCGCCTGCCGAACCAGGGCATCGTCTACTTCGTGATGAAGGACGGGCGCGTCGACCAGCTCGTGATCGCCGTCGAGGGGCTGGGCATGTGGGGCACGATCTACGGCTTCCTGTCCCTGGCGCCCGATGCCAGCACGGTGCGCGGACTCACCTACTACGAGCACCGAGAAACACCAGGCCTGGGCGGCGAGATCGGCAACCCCGATTGGCTAGCACTCTGGCGCGGCCGCAAGGGCTACGACGACCAGTGGAACCCCAGCATCCAGGTCATCAAGGGCCAGGCCGGCCCGCCCGACACCGACCCCTTGCGCGTCGACGGCCTGTCGGGCGCCACCATCACCAGCAACGCCGTGACCCGGCTGATCCGCTTCTGGCTGGGCAGCGAAGGCTACGGCAAGTTCCTGCAACGCTACCGTGAAGGAGCCGCCTCATGAGCACAGCGCAGCCCGCGGCCGCGGCCGGGCCGTGGTTCGGCCCGCAGCAGCGGTCCGTCCTGTTCGGCCCCGTGCTGCTGAACAACCCGATCGCCGTGCAGGTGCTGGGCATTTGCTCGGCGCTGGCCGTGACCACGCGCATGGACAAGGCGCTGGTGATGAGCATCGGCCTCGTGCTGGTGACGATGCTGGCCAACGTGGCGGTGAGCCTGATCCGCGAACGCATTCCGGCGTCGATACGCATCATCGTGATGCTGGCCATCATTGCGTCGCTGGTGATCGTGTTCGACCAGGTGCTCAAGGCCACGCTGTACGAGCTGTCGCTCGAGCTGTCGGTGTTCGTGGGCCTGATCATCACCAACTGCATCGTGATGGGCCGCGCCGAGGGGTTCGCGATGAGCAACCGGCCCTACCCGGCGCTGCTCGACGGCCTGGGCAACGGCCTGGGCTACGCCTTGGTGCTGCTGCTGGTGGCCTTCGCGCGTGAACTGCTCGGCGCCGGCAAGCTGTTCGGGTACACCGTGCTGCCGCTGGTCAAGGACGGCGGCTGGTACGTGCCCAACGGGCTCATGCTGCTGGCCCCGTCGGCGCTGTTCCTGATCGCGCTGCTGATCTGGGCCCTGCGCACCTGGAAGCCGCAGCTGCAGGAAAAGGACTGATGGAACACTTCGTCAACCTCGGCCTGCGCTCCATGTTCCTGGAGAACATGGCGCTGGCCTATTTCCTGGGCATGTGCAGCTTCCTGGCCTGCTCGAAGAAGGTCGAGACCGCCATCGGGCTGGGCGCGGCGGTGGTCTTCGTGCAGGTCCTGACGGTGCCGCTGAACAACCTGCTGCTGCACTACCTGCTGGCCGAGGGCGCGCTGGCCTGGATCAGCCCGGCGCTGGCGACGGTGGACCTGAGCTTCCTGTCGTTCATCCTCTTCATCGCCACCATCGCCGCAGCGACGCAGGTGGTGGAGATGGCCGTCGACCGGTTTGCCCCCGGGCTCTACAACACGCTGGGCGTCTTCCTGCCGCTGATCGCGGTGAACTGCGTCATCCTCGGCGGCTCGCTGTTCATGCAGGAGCGTGAATACAACTTCGCCGAAAGCGTGGTCTTCGGCGTCGGCTCGGGCGGCGGTTTCGCCATCGCCATCATCGCGCTGGCCGCCATCCGCGAGAAGCTGGCCTATTCGCACGTGCCGGCGGGGCTGCGCGGACTGGGCATCACCTTCATCACCGCAGGCTTGATGTCGCTGGCGTTCATGGTCTTCTCGGGCATCCAGCTCTAAAGGCACGACATGGTCTCGGTGCTGCTCGCCGTGGTGATGTTCACCGTCATCGTGCTGCTGCTGGTGCTGCTGCTGATGGGCGCGCGCAGCAAGCTGGTGGCCACCGGCGACGTGTCGATCGTCGTCAACGACGACAACAGCAAGGCGTTCAAGGTCGCCGCCGGCGGCACCCTGCTCGGAGCGCTGACGCAAAACAAGATCTTCATCCCCTCGGCCTGCGGCGGCAAGGGATCGTGCGGCGTCTGCGAGGTCGTGGTCAAGGAAGGCGGCGGCGACATCATGCCCACCGAGACCGGCTTCATCTCGCCCGGCGAGGCCAAGCGCGGCTGCCGGCTGGCGTGCCAGGTCAAGGTCAAGCGCGACCTGCGCATCGAGCTGCCGGCCGAGGTCTTCTCGGTCGCCAAGTGGAAGTGCCGCGTCGTCAGCAACCGCAACGTCGCCACCTTCATCAAGGAGCTCAAGCTGGCGCTGCCCGAAGGCGAGGACGTACCCTTCCGCGCCGGCGGCTACGTGCAGGTCGAATGCCCGCCGCACCGGGTGAACTTCCGCGACATGGCGATCGAAGCCCCGTTCAGCGAGGACTGGGACAAGTTCGACCTCTGGCGCTTCCGCTCGGTGGTCGACGAACCCGTGGTGCGCGCCTACTCGATGGCCAACTACCCGCTGGAAAAGGGCCTGCTGCTGTTCACCATCCGCATCGCCTTCCCGCCGGGCTACAAGGAAGACATCCCGCCGGGCAAGATGAGCAGCTGGCTGTTCAACCTGAAGCCCGGCGACGAGGTCACGGTTTCGGGCCCCTACGGCGAGTTCTTCGCCCGCGACACGCAGGCCGAGATGTGCTTCATCGGCGGCGGCGCCGGCATGGCGCCGATGAGGTCGCACATCTTCGACCAGCTGCTGCGGCTGAAGACGCAGCGCAAGATGACCTACTGGTACGGCGCGCGCAGCCTGCGCGAGGCCTTCTACGTCGAGGAGTTCGACAAGCTCCAGGCCGAGCACCCCAACTTCAAATGGCAGCTGGCGCTGTCCGAACCCCTGCCCGAAGACCAGTGGACCGGCGCCACCGGCTTCATCCACAAGGTGCTGCTGGAGCAGTACCTGAAGAGTCATCCCGCGCCCGAGGACATCGAGTACTACATGTGCGGGCCGGGCGTGATGAACAAGGCCGTGATCTCCATGCTGCTGGATCTGGGCGTGGAACGCGAGAACATCATGCTGGACGACTTCGGTTGAGGACAGGCCATGAGCACAATGACGGTTGCCGAACTCGTGAAGGACCGGCGCAGCGACGAGCTGATCACGCTGCCGGCCTCGGCCAGCGTTGCCGAAGCGGTGGCCGTGATGGCCGCGCGCGAGGTCGGCGCGGTGCTGGTGATGAACGACGAAGGGCTGGTGTCGGGCATCTTCTCCGAGCGCGACCTGCTTGCCCGCGTCGTCGCCGCGGCACGCAGCCCGGACGACACGCCGCTGTCGCTGGTGATGACACGCGACGTGCGCTTCGTCACCCCGGCCACCTCCACCGAGGCCGCATTGGCGCTGATGCACCTGCACCGCTTCCGCCACCTGCTGGTGATCGACGGTCCGCGCGTGCATGGCCTGGTGTCGATGCGCGACCTCGTGGTGCAACTCATCAAGCGCGGCGAAGGTCGCTACGAGGCCGCGGTTCGCGCCGCTCGCCCGTGAACGAAAGGATAGCGATGGACGCCCTGCTCTCCCCCCGCCGCCGCCACGTGCTGGTGGCGTTCGGCGCCGCCACGGTGGCGGCAGCCTGCGGCGTGAAGCCGTCGGCGGCGGCCCGCGCGGTGCATTTCACCGGCCCGACGATGGGCACCGCCTACAACGTGCGACTGGCCGGCGGGCCCTTCGACGGCAGCCTAGAGGCGGCCGCACGCGCCGCGGTCGAGTCGGCGTTCGCCGGCGTCGTGGGCCGCATGTCCACCTACGAACCAGCCTCCGAGCTGGCCCGTTTCAACCGCCACGCGGCGACCACGCCCTTTGCCTTGTCGGCTCGGACGCTGGCCGTGCTGGCGCGCGCGCAGCAGATCGCCGCACTGTCCGGCGGTGCGTTCGACGTCACCGTGGCGCCGCTGGTCGGCGCCTGGGGTTTCGGCGCCGGCGCCGCCGCGCGCGGCATGGTGGCCGCCGCGGCCCCGCCGCATGCGCCGGTGGGCTGGCAGCAGCTGTCGGTGGACCTGGCGGCCGGCACCGCGAGCAAGGCCACGCCGGGGCTGCAGGCCGACCTCTCGGGCATCGCCAAGGGCCACGCCGTGGACATGGCGGCACGGGCCCTGTCGTCGCTGGGTGTCGAACGCTACATGGTCGAGGCCGGCGGCGAAGTGCGCACGCGCGGCCTCAACGCCGACGACCGGCCGTGGCAGATCGCCGTCGAACGCCCCGACGCCTGGCCACAGCAGGTGCACCGCGTGGTGCCGCTGCAGGGGCTGGCGATGGCCACCTCGGGCGACTACCGCAACTTCTACGAAGTCGCCGGGCGCCGCTACTGCCACGAGATCGATCCCGCCACGCGTGCGCCGATCGCGCACCCGCTGGCCTCGGTGACGGTGGTGCACGACGAATGCATGGCGGCCGATGCACTGGCCACGGCGCTCATCGTGCTCGGTCCCGAGCGTGGCCCGGCGCTGGCGCGCGCCCAGGGCCTGGCGGCGCTGTTCATCGTGCGCGACGCCGGCGGCGTGCTGCGTGACCTGGCCACCCCGGCGTTTGCCGCGCTGACCGCGGCCGGCATCGCCGAGCGGCGAGGCTGAGACGATGTTCTCGACGCTGCTCGTGGTCGGCATCGCCTCGCTGGTGGTGGTCGGCGCCAGCGTGGCGGTGATGGCCATCGGCGTCATCTTCAGGCGCCCCTGCCTGCGCGGCTCGTGCGGCGGGCCCGAGGTGAAGACCGCCGCCGGCGAGAGCCTTTCCTGCGCCACCTGCCCCAACCGCAAGAACAAGCCCACCGCCCGCCAGGCCTGACGAACGCTGCGACCGAGGGTAGCCATGCAGTCCGTCCCTCACCAAAGGCTGCTGGCCGCCCTGTCGAGCTTCATTCCCGCGAACCGGCTCGTCACCGACCCGCTGCGGCGGCTGAGCTGGGGCAGCGACGCCAGCTTCTACCGCCTGGTGCCGCAGCTGATCGTCGTCGTCGACGACGAAGCCGAACTCGTGCGCCTGCTCGCGCTGTGCCACGAACTGAAGACGCCGCTGACCTTCCGTGCCGCCGGCACCAGCCTGTCGGGCCAGGCCATCAGCGATTCGGTGCTGGTGATGCTGGGCGACCACTGGCGCGGCTGCCGTGTCGGTGAAGGCGGCTGGACGATCTCGCTGCAGCCGGGTGTGATCGGCGCCGCGGCGAATCGCCGGTTGGCACCGATGCAGCGCAAGATCGGCCCCGACCCGGCGTCGATCGACGCCGCGATGATCGGCGGCATCGCCGCCAACAACGCCAGCGGCATGTGCTGTGGCACGGCGCAGAACAGCTACCGCACGCTGGAGTCGCTGCGCGTGGTGCTGGCCGACGGCAGCGTGCTCGACAGCGCCGACGCCGCCAGCCGCGCCGCCTTCGCCGCGCGCCGGCCCGATCTGCTGCAAGGCCTTTCCGAGCTGGCCGCCGAGGTGCGCGCCGACGCCGTGCTCGGCGAGCGCATCCGCCACAAGTTCCGCCTCAAGAACACCACCGGCTACAGCCTGAATGCGCTGCTGGACTACGAGGACCCGATCGACGTGCTGGCGCACCTGATGATCGGCTCCGAAGGCACCCTCGGCTTCATCAGCGAGATCACCTACCGCACGGTGCCCGACCATGCGCACAAGGCCAGCGCGCTGATCCTGTTCGGCGACCTCGCCACCGCCTGCGGCGCCGTGACCCTCCTCAAGGGCACGCCAGTGGACGCCGTCGAGCTGGCCGACCGCGCCGGACTGCGTTCGGTACAGGGCAAGCCCGGCCTGCCGGCCTCGCTGGCCGAGGTCGGGCCCGACGGTGCCGCGCTGCTGGTGGAGACGCGTGCCGCCGACGCCGCCGCACTGCAGGCGCAGATCGCGGCCATCGAGGCGGCGCTGGCGGGCGTGCCGACGCACGAGCCGATCCGCTTTTCCACCGACGCCGCCGAGTGCGCGCGCTACTGGGCCGTGCGCAAGGGCATGTTCCCGTCGGTGGGCGCGATGCGCCGCGCCGGCACCACCGTGATCATCGAGGACGTCGCCTTCCCGGTGCCGCAGCTCGCCGAGGCCACGCTGGCCCTGCAGGCGCTGCTGCGCGAGCACGGCTACACCGAGGCGATCATCTTCGGCCACGCGCTCGAAGGCAACCTGCACTTCGTCTTCACGCAGGACTTCGGCAGCGCGGCCGAGGTCGAGCGCTACCGCGTTTTCATGGACGCCGTGTGCCAGCTCGTGGTCGGCCGCTACGACGGTTCGCTGAAGGCCGAACACGGCACCGGCCGCAACATGGCGCCCTACGTCGAATACGAATGGGGCGCGCAGGCCTATGCGCTGATGAAACGGGTCAAGCAGCTGTTCGACCCGGCCGGGCTGCTCAACCCCGGCGTTCTGCTCAACGACGACCCGCAGGCGCACCTGCGCCACCTCAAGCCGCTGCCGGCCGCCGACGCCATCGTCGACAAATGCATCGAATGCGGCTTCTGCGAACCGCAGTGCCCTTCACGCGGGCTCACGCTGTCGCCGCGACAGCGCATCATCGGCTGGCGCGAGATCGCACGCCTCGAACGGGAGGTCGACGCCGACGCATCGGCCACGGCGCAAGTGCTGCGCGGCCTGTACGACCACGCCGGCATCGACACCTGCGCCGGCTGCGGGCTGTGCGCCACGGCGTGCCCGGTGGGCATCGAGACCGGGCTGCTGATCAAGTCGCTGCGTGGCCGCGCCGCCGGGCCGCTGGCCAGGGGCGTGGCCAGCCAGGTGGCGCGCCACTACGGCACCGTTGCCGCCGGCGTTCGGCTGGGCCTGGGTGCCGCCGACCTGATGCACGGCGTGCTGGGCACCGGCGTCATGAAGGGCGCGCTCGACGGCCTGCGGTCGCTTTCCGGTGGCCGGCTGCCGAAGTGGTCGCCAGCGCTGGCGCGGCCGGTGAACTTCGTGCCGCCGCGGCACACGGCGTCGGCCCGGGGCGCCGAGCGCATCGTCTACTTCCCGAGCTGCGCCGCGCGCAACATGGGCCCGCAGCGCGGCGACGGCGCGGGCGGCGATGGCCAGGCCCTGCCGGTGACGGCCGAACGCCTGTTCCGCAAGGCCGGCTTCGACGTCGTCTACCCGCAGCAGCTGGCCGGCCTGTGTTGCGGCCAGCCGTTCGAGAGCAAGGGCCTGAACGACGCCGCCGACGCCAAGTCTTCCGAGCTCGAAGCGCTGCTGCACGATGCCAGCGAAGGCGGCCGGCTGCCCATCGTCTTCGACACCAGCCCCTGCGCGTACCGAATGAAACGCAAGCTCGAAGGCCGACTCGTCGTGCTCGACAGCATCGAGTTCATCCACGACGCCGTGTTGCCGCGGGTGAGCATCGCGCGCCAATCGGCGCCGGTGGCCATCCACCCGGTGTGCAGCGTGCGCAAGATGGGCCTCGTCGAGAAGTTCGGCGCCGTCGCCGCGCGCTGCAGCGCGCAGGTGGTGACGGTGGACGAAGTGCTGTGCTGCGGTTTCGCCGGCGACAAGGGCTTCAACCAGCCCGAGCTCAACGCGCACGCGCTGCGCCACTTGAAGGCGGCGCTGCCGGCCGCCTGCACGGCAGGCTATGCGTCGAGCCGCACCTGCGAGATCGGCCTGTCCGAGTACGCGCAACTGCCCTACCGTTCGTTCATCCAGCTGGTCGACGCCTGCGCCAGCGCCGACCCGGCGCGATTGGCTACCATGGCATGACCATGTGCTGCACCCCGGCCTTGCCCCCCGTGCCCACGGACGCCGACGAAGTGGCGGCCTGGGCGCTGACGCTGATCCAGACGCGCCAGACCGTGCTGCCCAAACGGCTGCTGGCACCGGGCCCCGACGCCGCCCAACTGCGCGCCCTGTTCGACGCCGCTGCCGCAGCACCCGACCACGAACAGCGCCTGCCCTGGCGCTTCATCGGCGTGCCGACCGACAAGCGCGCGCTGCTGGCCGAGGCCTTTGCCGGGGCCCTGCTCGACCGCGACCCGCAGGCGCTGCCCAAGCAGCTCGAGGCCGCGCGCGAGAAGGCCCACCGCGCGCCCTTGCTGCTGCTGGCCGTGGCGCGGCTGGACGATACCGACACCGAGGTGCCCGCGCCCGAGCGCTGGATCTCGCTGGGCTGCGCGCTGCAGAACATGCTGCTGGCCGCCCACGCCATGGGCTACGGTTCGGCGCTGACCAGCGGCCAGGCGCTGCGCTCGCCGCGCCTGCAGACGCTGTTCGGGCTCGGGCCGGGCGAGGTGCCGGCGTGTTTCGTCAACGTCGGCACCGTGGACACCTGCAGGCCGATGCGCCTGCGGCCCGACGCCGAGCGTTTCGCCAGCTGGCTGTAGCGCGCCGGCGCGCCGCGCGCTTCAAATCCCCCAGAAGCGGCCCAGCACCGCGCCCGAGGCCAGCAGCACGGCGAACACGAGCTCCATCTTGAAGGTGCGGAACAGCACCTCGTTGAAGGCGATGCCGGGGGGGCAGCGCCTCATGTCCTGGCGCAGCGTCCACGCCGCCGGCAGCAGCAGGCAGGGCAGCATCAGGGTGGGCGCGCCGGCCAGCCAGGCCATCACCGGCGTCAGCGCAAACGGCCCCAGCAGCAGCAGCGTGTACAGCTGCAGCGAAGCCCGGGCGCCGAAGGTCACGGCGAAGGTGCGCCGGCCGACCAGGGCGTCGTGGGCGATGTCGCGGTGGTTGTTGACCGCCAGGGCCGCTGCGGCCAGCGAGCCGATGGCCACCGCCGCCACCATGGTGGTGGCGCCGACCTCGCCGGTCAGCACCCAGTCGGTGCCCATCACGGCCACCAGCCCGAAGAACACGAACACCGTCGCCTCGCCGTAGGGTGTGTAGGCGATCGGCCGCGGCCCGCCCATGTAGGCCAGCGCCGCCAGCAGCGACGACGCGCCGATGGCCAGCACTGGCCAGCCGCGCTGCATCACCAGCAGCAGGCCCAGCACCGCCGACACCAGCGCCACCCCGACGATGGCGTGGCGCACCGTGCGCACCGTCAGCCAGCCGCGCGCGGTGGCCCGTGGCAGTCCGGTGCGCGTGCCGCTGGATTCCGCACCACGTGCGGTGTAGCCGACGTCGTTCTGCAGATTGCTCGCCACCTGCATCAGCAGCGCGGCGGCCAGCACGATGATCGACACCACGGGGTCCAGCGCGCCGGTGCGCAGCCAGCCCAGCGCGGCGCCCACCAGCACCGGGCTGACGGCGGCGAGCAGGGTGCGCGGCCGCACCGCCGCGAACCAGGCCGCCGGCGAGCCGGCGCGCACGTGGGAGCCGGAGGCGTGCTGATCCACGCTCATGCGCCGCCTCCGCGAGCGGCAGCCGCCGGCTTGCTGCCGACGTGGATGCACGCGATGCCCAGGCTCAGGTTGCGGTAGCTCACGTCGGCGTAACCGGCCTGCTCCATCAGCGCCTTGAAGCTGCGCTGGTCGGGGAAGCGGCGGATAGACTCGACGAGGTAGGTGTAGGCCTCGGGCGCCTGCGCCACCAGCGCGCCCAGCCGCGGGATAACGGCGAACGAGAAGAAGTTGTAAAACGGACGCACCGGTGCCCAGGGGGTGGAGAACTCCAGGCACAGGAAACGCCCGCCGGGCTTGAGCACGCGCAGCGCCTCGGTCAGCGCATCCTCGATGCGCGTGACGTTGCGGATGCCGAAGGCGATGGTCACGGTGTCCACGCTGGCGCTGGCCAGCGGCATGCGCTCGCCGGTGCCGGCCAACCACTGCACGTGCCGATGGCCGCGCGACTGACCGGCCTGCATCATGGCCACGCTGGGGTCGCACACCGTCACCAGACGGTCGGCGGCGGCCATGCGGGCCGCCACGTCGCCGGTGCCGCCGGCCAGGTCGACGATGCACTGCCCGGCGCACGGCGCGGCCAGCCGCACCAGCGTGCGTTTCCACAGCCGGTGGATGCCCATGCTCATGAGGTCGTTCATGAGGTCGTAACGCCGTGCCACGGCCACGAAGACGCGGCGGATGCGCTGCTCGCGCTCTTGCTCTTCGACGGACTGGAAACCGAAGGTTCGCGACAGCCGGGTCATGCGTACGCGTCAGTAGCGGCCATGCTGCTTGAAGATGTAGTTGCTGAGTTCGGCCGATTGTGCCGCCAGCCGGTGCTGCGCCTGGTGCACGCGGCGCGTGATCGCGCGCATGACGCGGTAGACGATGTGCGGCTCGCTGTCGAGCAGGGATTCGAGCTGCGTGCGCTCCAGGCCGAAGACCTGGCTCGGGCCGCGCGACACCACCGACGCGTAGTGCACGTTGTCGTCCAGGAAGCTCAGTTCACCGACCAGGTCGCCGGCCTTGAGCATGAACAGCGTCACCTCCTCGGGGCTGCCGGCGCCGCGGGCCACCGCCAGCGAACCCTTGATCAGGGCGTAGAGGTGGTTGTCGCTGGTGCCCTCGGGCACCAGAACCTCGCCGTCGGCGAGCTCGCGCAGCGACAGCAAGGTGCCGAGGGTGCGGCATTGCGCAGCGGTCAATTCGGTGCCGAGGTGCGAGGTACGCAGGGCCTCGAAGGCTGCAGATTCGGTCATGGTCGGTCTACTCCGGAAGGGGAATCGGTTTCAGGCGCCGCCGTCGGCCGCCGTGCCGTACACCTGGTCGGCGCGCTGGATGAAGGCGTCGACCATCGTGTCGGCGATGCGTTGGAACACGGGGCTGGCCAGCGACCCCATCACCGAATGGGCGAAATCGTAGCTCAGGGCGAAGTCGATCCTGCAGCCCCAGCTCGACAGTGGTTTCAGGTTCCAGGTGCCTTCGAAACGCTTGAACGGGCCCTCGTCCAGGCCGATGGCCATGAATTCGGGCCGGCGCTTGGGGTTGCGCGTGGTGAATTCGAAGCGCGCGCCCAGGTAAGCCACCTGCAGCCGCGCCACCACGATGTCGTCGTCGCGCTGCAGCACGGTGGCACTGGCGCACCAGGGCAGGAAGGCCGGGTAGTGCTCGGCGGCTTCGATGAGGTCGAACATGCGTTCGGCCGTATGGGCAACGAGGACTGAACGGCGGGCTTCCATGGCGTCGAGTGACGCGCATTTAAGCACGGCGGCGCATCAGGATGGCTTCCTCCTGTTCGAGTTCCTCCAGCCGCGTCTCGATGCCATGGATGTTGCGGCCGAGTTCGGGAAGCAGCACGTCCTGCAAGGCGCGCGCGCGGCGCACCGAGCGCCGGTATTCCTGCGACAGGCGCACCAGGTTGCCGGTGACCGCCGCCAGCGGCGCCGTGGCGGCCATCAGCGCGACGAAGGCGTGCCGGCAGGCCCTGGCCTCGGGTGAGGGGTTGACCGCCGGCGCGGCCGGCTCGTCGGCCGGCGTCCAGCTGGCGTCCTGCAGCCGCACCCCCATCAGCGAGCGCGTCGTGCGGCCGAGCACAGCGGTCTCCTGCCCGGCCGCCGGCTGCACCTGCAGACCCTGCAGGCCATGGCGGGCCAGCGCCGCCTGCAAGGCGTTCATCGCCGTCTGATGCGCCTCACGCAGCGCCTGCTCGAGCTCGGCGTGGCGTGCCAGCTGGCGCAGGATCTCGCCCGCCAGCAGCAGGCACTTCTCGTCCAGGAAGACGTAGCCTTCGTGCATCGCCCGCTGCTCGTCCTTGAGCTCCAGAACGGCGGCGCGGGTGGGGCTGCTTTCGCTCACGGCTGGTCCAGGTGCGCGGCGATCTGCGCGTCCGACAGCCGCGACAGCTCGCTCTTCGGCAGCCCGGCCAGCAGCCGCCAGCCGATGGCCATGCTCTGTTCCAGCGTGCGCGGCGCACTCTGGTTGACGAGTTCGCCTTCGAAGGCCTGGCCGAAGGCCAGGTACTGGCGGTCGGTGGCCGCCAGGCCTTCTTCGCCGACCACGCTGGCCAGCACCCGCGCCTGCACGGCACGCGCGTAGGCGGCGTAGAGCTGGCTCGACAAGGCCGGATGGTCGGGGTGCGTGTAATGGCCGCCGGTGCCGTCCTTCATCAGCCGCGACAGGCTGGGCAGCACGTCCACCGGCGGGTAGACGGCACGCCGGTCGAGGTCGCGCGACAGCACGATCTGGCCCTCGGTGATGTAGCCGGTGAGGTCGGGGATGGGGTGGCCGATGTCGTCGGCCGGCATGGTCAGGATCGACAGCTGCGTCAGCGTGCCGCGCACGCCACGGATGGTGCCGGCACGCTCGAACAGCGTCGCCAGGTCCGAATACAGGTAGCCCGGGAAACCCTTGCGGCTGGGGATCTCGCCCTTGCTCGACGAGACCTCGCGCAGCGCCTCGGCGTAGTTGGTCATGTCGGTCAGGATGGCCAGCACGTGCTTGCCTTCGACGAAAGCCAGGTACTCGGCGGCGGTGAGCGCGAAGCGCGGCGTCAGCAGCCGCTGCGTCGACGAGTCGCTGGCCAGGTTCAGGAACAGCGCGGTGCGTTCCAGTGCCCCGCCCTGCTCCAGGCTGCGGCGGAAGAACTCGGCGCTGTCGTGCGGCACGCCGATGCCGGCGAAGACGATCACGAAATCGTCCTCCGCTTCAGCGCCCGGCGCCTGACGCAGCCGCGCGTGGCTGGCGATCTCCACCGCCAGCCGGTCGTGCGGCAGGCCGCCGCCGCTGAAGATCGGCAGCTTCTGGCCGCGCACCAGGCTGTTCATGAGGTCCAGCGTGGTGACGCCGGTCTCGATGAAGTCGCGCGGCCCGGCGCGCGCCACGGGGTTGATCGGCAGCCCCTCGATGCGCTGGCGCTGCCGGGCGGCGATCGGCGGCCCGCCGTCGATGACCTGGCCGACGCCGTTGAAGACGCGGCCCAGCAGCCCCGGCGCCAGGCCGAAGGTCAGCGGCTCGCCGAAGAAGCGCACCACGGTGCCCGGCAGCGTCAGGCCCGAGGTGGACTCCAGCACCTCGATCGTCATCAGCTCGTCGTCGAGCGCCGCCACGCGCCCCAGGCGGGCGTGGCCGTCGGGGCCGGTGACCTCGACGGCGTCGTACAGGCCGACGTCGAGCGTGCGGCGCAGGAACAGCAGCGGGCCCTCGAGCCGGGTGGCGGCGCCTTCAGCGCTCAGTCGCATGGCGTGCCTCGGGGTTGACGTTGGCGTTGGCGGCGGCAGGCGTGAGCTCGGCGAACTCGCGGTCGAGCCGGGCTTCGAGTTCGGCAAGAGCCGGCAGCGCGGTGTCGGCGATCTCCTCGCCCATGCGCTGCAGCGGCCGCAGCGTGGCCAGCCGCGCCAGCTGCTCGGGGTGCACGCCGGCGCTCACCGCCGCGTCGGCGAGGTCGATGAATTTGCCGATCAAGCGCATCATCGCGGCCTGGCGCTGCGGGCTGCAGACGCGGTCGATTTCGGAGAACGCCGACTGGCGCAGGAAGGCCTCGTTGATGAGCTCGGCGCAGAACAGCGTCAGCTGCTGGCGCACCGGCAAGGCGTCCTTGCCGATGATGCGCGCCATGCGTTCCAGGTGCGCCTGTTCGTCGAGCAGCGTCAGGAAACGGCGGCGCAGCTTGAGCCACTCGCCGTTGCCCTGTCCGGCCCACCACGGCGCGAAGCCGCGCGCGTCCTCGGCGTAACTCTGCAGCGGGTGCACGGCAGGGTAGAAACGCGCCTGCGCGCGCTTCACGTCGAGCGCCCAGTAGGCGCGCACATAACGCTTGGTGTGGCTGGTGACGGGCTCGGAGAAGTCGCCCGAAGGCGGACTGATGGCGCCGATCAGCGTCACCGATCCACGCTGGCCGGCCAGCGTTTCCACCACCGCCGCGCGTTCGTAGAAGTCGGCCAGCCGCGACGACAGGTAGGCCGGGTAGCCGCCTTCGCCCGGCAGCTCGCCGAAGCGGCCCGAGACTTCGCGCAGCGCCTCGGCCCAGCGGCTCGTGGAGTCGGCCATCAGCGCCACGTCCAGGCCCTGGTCGCGGAAATATTCGGCCACCGTCACGGCGCTGTAGATCGAGGCCTCGCGCGCCGCCACCGGCATGTTGGAGGTGTTGGCGATGACCACCGTGCGGTCCATCAGCGGGCCGCCGCTGCGCGGGTCGGTGAGGGTCGGGAACTCTTCCAGCACACCGGCCAGTTCATTGCCGCGCTCGCCGCAGCCGAGGTAGACGATGACATCGGCGTTGCAGCCCTTGGCCAGCGCCTCCAGCAGCACCGTCTTGCCGGTGCCGAAGCCGCCGGGAATGGCCGCCTTGCCGCCCAGCGCCACCGGGAACAGGCTGTCCAGGATGCGCTGCCCGGTGACCAGCGGCGCGCCGGCCGGCAGCCGGGCACGCACCGGGCGCGGCGCGCGCACAGGCCAGTCGTGCCCCATCGTCAGTTCACGGCTGGCGCCGCCGCTGGCGCGCAGCGTGCACACCACGTCCAGCTCGCCGTACGACCCGGTAGCGACGATGCTGGCGACGCTGCCTGCGGCGTCGGGCGGCACGATGCAGCGCTGCAGCCGGCCCGACGCGCCACGCACCTGGCCGTAGGGCTGCCCGGCCGCCAGCACGTCGCCGGCGGCCACCAGCGGCTCGAAGTCGAACACCCCCGGCGGCGCACGCCGCATGCCCGGCGCCACGTGCGCCGAGTCCAGCCCCGACAGCGGCCGCAGCAGGCCGTCGAAGATATTGCCCAGCAACCCGGGTCCGAGGTGGATGGCCAGCGGCTGGCCGTCGCCGACGACCTCGATGCCGGGCCGCAGCCCGGTGGTGTCCTCGTAGACCTGGACGACGATGGTGTCGCCGTCCAGCCGCACGACTTCGCCCAGCAAGGCCTGCGGGCCGACCCGCACCGCCTCGCGCAGCCCGAACGGCCCCTCGGCCCGTGCGTGCAGCACGGGGCCGCTGATCCAGCGTATGACGCCACGGCTCATGACGAGGCCCCCAGTTCGCCCAGCAGCCCGGCGCCGATCGCCTCGCGGTCGGCGGTGAGCCCGCCCAGCGTGGCGTCGACGACGTTGCGGCCGGCGACGATGCGCAGACCGGCCTCCAGGCCGGCGTGTTCGGTGAAACTCGGCGCTGCGGCGGCCTGGGCCTGCAGCCGCAACGCCACCGCTTCGCGTTCGGCCATGGGCCAGCCCGGTGCATGGACGATGTTCCAGCCCCCCGGGGCCAGCACGCGCCCCGCCTCGGCCAGCGCGGCGTCGACCCACTGCTGCCGCGCCGCGGCGTCGGCCCAGCGTTGCCGCAGCGCCGGCAGCAGGCGCTGCCAACCCAGGGTCAACCAGGCCGACGCCTGCTCCTGTTCGTGCAGCCGGCGCCGGGTCTGCAACTCGGCGCGTGCCGCAGCGACCCGGGCCTGTGCGCGCGCGCGCTCTTCGGCAAAGGCCTCGCGGACCCTGGCCCGGGCCTCGGCGCGGGCCTGCGCCAGCGCTGCGGCGGCCTGCTGCCGTGCACCGGTGACGATGGCCGTGCACTGCGTGCGGCGGTCGTCCTCGACGACGTCGAGCAGGGCCTGGGTGCGCTGGGCCAGCGTCATGGCTCGAGCCCCAGCTGGCCGCGCAGCCGGGCGGCGAGATCGGGCAGCGTCACCTCGCCCTGCGGGTCGGGCACCACCAGCATCAGCGGCGCCATCGCACTGGCGGCGCTGGCCAGCGCCGCCGGGTCGATGCGCGCCGCGACGGCGGCCGACACCAGCACCAGCGGCGCCGTGGCGCAAGCCGCCGCCAGCGCCGCCGTCTCGTCGCCGCGACCGGGCAGCGCCACGCGCGCACCGGCCAGGCGCCAGCCGGACGCGCTGATTTCGTCGCCGATGTAGACCGGAGCCGTCATCACACGAGGCGGTTGAGGATCAGGATGGAGACGATCAAGCCGTAGATCGCGATGCCTTCGGCAAGGCCGACGAAGATCAGCAGGCGGCCGAAGAGCTCGGGCTTCTCGGCCAGCGCACCGATCGCTGCCGTGCCCACCTTGGCCACCGCGAAGCCGGCGCCCAGCGCCGACAGTGCGGTGGATGCCGCCGCGGCGGCCAGGCCCCAGCGCCAGACCTCGCTGCCGACGCCGCTGCCGGCGGCGGCTGCGGCGGCATCGGCGGCCTGCGCCGGCATGCCGGCCAGCAGCAGCGCCGTGGCGCCGGCGCCCAGCACCAGGGTCATGGCCACCAGGGCGGCGCTGAACTTCATCATCGGTTTCATGACGGGATCTCCTGCAGGGGTGTAGGCGGTGGCGGCAAGGGGCGGAAGACCCGGCCCTGGGCTTCGAGGAAGCGGGTGAAGAACTCGAACAGCACGAGCCGTGTCGTCTGGATCGACACCACCAGGCCTTCGAGCACGATGACGACGACGTTGCCGAGCACCAGCACGGCGGCTGCGGCCCATGGATTGCCCGCGGCATCCATCAGCGCGACGATGGCCGACGAGAGCCCGGCGTGGGCCAGCGCGAAGGCGCCGACACGCGCGAACGACAAGGTGTTGATGAGCACCTGCAGCAGCCGTTCGACGAGTTCGGCCAGGCCGCCGGCCACCGCCAGCACGCGCCGCTGGTGCCAGCCGTGACCGAGGCAGAACCAGGCCGCGCCGAGCGCCGCCGCCAGCAGCGCCGGCGACCAGGCGAAGCTGCCGAGCAGACCCAGGTAGCAGACCAGCAGGCCGGCGTCGGTGGCCAGCCAGCGTGCGAGTTCGCCGCGCCAGTGCGCCTCCACGCCGGACAGCAGCAGGCCGATGGTCAGCAGCAGGGCACCGCCCACCAGGGGCGCCATCAGCACCGCCAGCGGGTCGTCCAGCGGCGCCACCCACCAGGCATGCAGCACGTGCAGGCTGAACACGCTGCCGAAGAGCAGCCCGAAGCAGGCCGCCGACAGACCGCCGGCGATGAACAGCCGCGCCATCGGCCAGCGCCGGCGCAGCGCAAACCCGGCCGCGGCGATGACCAGGCCCTGGCCGACGTCGCCGAACATGTAGCCGAACATCAGCGGCACCGCCAGCGCGAGCAGCACGCTGGGGTCGGCCTCGGTGCCCGAGGGCATGCCCATGGCGCGGCTGAAGACTTCGAACGGCCGCGCCCACCACGGATTGCTCAGCAGCAGGGGCGCACGCGTGCCGGCGGGGGGCGCCGGGAAGCGCAGCAGGCCGCGGGCGCCGCTGCGCTCGACGGCCTGCTCGAGCGTCGCCACGTCGGGTGCGCTGGTCCAGCCGGTGATCCAGCAGAACAGCGCCCCCGACTCGAGCGCGCGCACGTTTTCCAGCAGCCACTGCAGGCGGTGCGCGTCGGCCAGTGCGGTGCGCAGATCATGCTGTTCGGCCAGGGCGCGAAGGTCGCCGCGCACGGCGGCCTCGTCGGCTTCGACCGCCGCCAGACGGCGCTCGATCTCGGTCTCGTTGTGCGCCCGTTCGCTGCCCAGCCAGGAAGGCAGGTCCAGGGCCTGCCCCTTCAGCGCAAGCGCCTGCTGCTCCAGCCCCTGCAGCTGCTCCGCGCTGCCCAGCGCCAGCGTATAGCGTGCGCCGTCGGCGTCGAAGGTGCGCAGAAGGGCCTGCGCTGCGGCCTCGCCGTCGCCGCCGGCCGGCCAGACGAACAGCTTGACGCGCAAGGGCGGGCCTGCGGCTGCGGCCTGGGCCAGGTCGACGACGCCGTCGGCGAGGTGTGCCACGACGACCCGCCAGCGCGCCAGCTCGGCCCGCGCCGCCTCGCCCTGCTGCCAGCGGCGGATCAGCGGTTCGGCCGCTTGCGCCCAGGCGCGAACCTGGCTCAGGCAGCGTTCGAGCGTGGCCTGCGGCGGCTCCGGGAAGGCCGACGCCTGCAGGCCATCGGCAGGCCAGTAGGCGCTGTAGCGCAGCGACAGTTCGCCGAACTGCTGCAGCAAGGGCCGCAAGGCGTCGAAGCCGGCCGGCAGTTCGGCGCCGCTGCGTGTCTCCAGCTCCACCGCGCCGGTGGCGGCCAGCGCCGCCAGCGCCACCGTGGCGTCGTCGCGCGCCAACAGCAGCTCGAACCAGCGTGCCGGGCGCGGCCGGATCATGGCGCGGGCGAGCGCTGCGGGAAGGCCGCGCGCCGCAACAACTCACCACGCACGCGCTCGAACTCCAGCGCCGACAGCGCCAGATAGATGAAGGCCGTCGCCGGTTCGGCCAGCGTGCGCCGCAACAGCAGCATCAGCCGCGCCTGCAGGCTGCGTCGCAAGGCCCAGCCGTCCACCGCCTGCGGCGAGCCGAAGGCCGCCGCGTGTGCAGCCAAGAGCGGCACCAGCCGGTCTTCGATGGCCTGCCGCCCGGCCCGCCGCGGCAGACAACGCTGCCACGCCGCGCGCCACAGCGACAGCAACTGCTGCGGGTCGGCCCGAGCCGCCTCGAGCAGCGCGCGCGCGGGGGCTGACGCCGGCGGGCCACCGTCGAGCCAGGCGCGCAGCTGGGTGTCTTCGTCCAGCCACGGCGGCGGCGGCGCACCGCGCGCCAGGTGCTGCAGCAGCGGCAGGTCGACGAGCACGCCGCACCACAGGATGGCCCGGCGCCAGGCCGGCGGCATCCACGACGCCACCTCGGCGACACGCTCGCGCCAGTGGCGCCGCACGGCGGCTTCGATGGCGTGCACGTCGGCGGCCGGGCCGACGCCTTCCACCCAGCAGGCGAGCGAACTGCCGCGCGCCAGTTCGAGCAAGGCGGCCAACCCGCGTGTGGCTTCGATGCGACGCCAGGTCGCGTCGTCGGGCCGCTGGCCGTGACGGGCCCAGATGCGGGCATGCGCGTACTCCAGGCTGCCGGCGGCGATCACGGTGGTGCTCCGGTGAGCTGCGCCGCCAGCCGGGCCACCGCGTTGTCGACACGGGCGGCCTCGTCGCTGCCGATGTCGTGCGGCGCCAGCAGCGCGTCGGCCTGCGCCTGCAGCGCCGACACCTCGGCGTCGGCGCCCTGCTCGAAGGCCGCACGCAGGCGGCGGATGCGGCGCTGCGTGCGCTCGGCCAGGGCACGCGCCTGGGCCCGCGACTGCTCTGCGATGTGCGCCGCTTCGTCACGCGCCGACGCGATGGCGTCACGCGCCGCGCGCTCGGCTGCGAGGACTTGCGCGATGGCCGCTTCGGCGGCGCGCTCTGGCGATGAGGGCGGGTTCAGCGACACGTTGAACTGGCTCGGACATGAGCAGCGACGGCTGTCTTCTTGCATGCCGTTCGAGCCTGCGCCGAGGGTGCGACAGGGGCAGCGCGCAATCATTGATGTTGATCAACCTGCAACGCTTGAGGAGGTTCCCAATACGGCCCATTGACGGGAGAGAGTGCGTTTCCACGGAGCCCGCGCGTTGCTCGACGCGCAACCTAAGCAGGAGCAAACAGATGTTCGAGACCTACTATGACTTGATGCGCAGGCAGGGGGTTTCCCGCCGCAGCTTCGTCAAGTTCTGCAGCCTCACGGCGGCGTCGCTGGGCCTGGGAGACGCCGGTGCGCAGCAGATCGCCACCGCGATGCAGACCAAGCCGCGCACGCCGGTGATCTGGCTGCACGGCCTGGAATGCACCTGCTGCACCGAATCGTTCATCCGCTCCTCGCACCCGCTGGCCAAGGACGTGGTGCTGTCGATGCTCTCGCTGGACTACAGCGACACGCTGATGGCCGCCGCCGGCCACCAGGCCGAGGCGGCGCTCGAAGAGACGATCAGCAAGTACAAGGGCAATTACATCCTGGCCGTGGAGGGCAACCCGCCGCTGGCCGACGACGGCATTTACTGCATCCCCGGCGGCAAACCCTTCGTCGAGAAACTGCGCCACGCCGCCAAGGACGCCAAGGCCATCATCTCCTGGGGTTCGTGCGCGTCCTGGGGCTGCGTGCAGGCGGCCAAGCCCAACCCGACGCAGGCCACGCCGGTGCACAAGGTGATCACCGACAAGCCCATCATCAAGGTGCCCGGCTGCCCGCCGATCGCCGAGGTGATGACCGGTGTCGTGACCTACATCCTGACCTTCGACCGCCTGCCCGACCTCGATGCGCAAGGCCGGCCGAAGATGTTCTACAGCCAGCGCGTGCACGACAAGTGCTACCGCCGGCCGCACTTCGACGCCGGCCAGTTCGTCGAGAACTTCGACGACGCCGGCGCGCGCCAGGGCTACTGCCTCTACAAGGTGGGCTGCAAGGGCCCGACCACCTACAACGCCTGCTCGGCCACGCGCTGGAACGAGGGCCTGTCGTTCCCGATCCAGGCCGGCCACGGCTGCATCGGCTGCTCCGAAGACGACTTCTGGGACAAGGGCGGCTTCTACAACCACCTGACGTCGATCGGCATCCCGGGCCTCGGTGGCGCCGAGGGCACGGCCGACAAGATCGGCCTCACGGCCGCCGTCGGCGTCGGCGCGGCCCTGGCCGCGCATGCCGCGGTCACCGCCATCCGGCAGGCGCGCAGCAAACACGCCAACGACCAAGTCAGCACGGTGGAGAAGTAAATCATGGCAACCATCGAGACCCAAGGCTTCACGCTCGACAACAGCGGCAAGCGCATCGTCGTCGACCCGATCACGCGCATCGAAGGTCACCTGCGCATCGAGGTCAACGTCGACAAGGACAACGTGATCCGCAACGCCGTGTCCACCGGCACCATGTGGCGCGGGCTGGAGGTCATCCTCAAGGGCCGCGACCCGCGCGACGCCTGGGCCTTCGTCGAGCGCATCTGCGGCGTCTGCACCGGCGTGCACGCGCTGGCCTCGGTACGCTCGGTCGAGGACGCCCTGGGCATCCAGATCCCGAAGAACGCCAACATCGTCCGCAACCTGATGCACGCGACGCTGTTCGCCCAGGACCACCTCGTGCACTTCTACCACCTGCACGCGCTGGACTGGGTCGACGTCGTCTCGGCGCTGAAGGCCGACCCGAAGAAGACCGCCGAACTGGCGCAGAGCATCTCGCCGTGGCCGAATGCCTCCTTCGGCTACTTCCGTGAAGTGCAGAACCGGCTGAAGAAGTTCGTCGAAAGCGGCCAGCTCGGCATCTTCGCCAACGGCTACTGGGGCAGCGCGGCGTACAAGCTGCCGCCCGAGGCCAACCTGATGGCCACCGCGCATTACCTCGAGGCGCTGGACTTCCAGAAGGAGATCGTCAAGATCCAGACCATCTTCGGCGGCAAGAACCCGCACCCGAACTGGCTCGTCGGTGGCGTGCCGTGCTCGATCAACGTCGACGGCACCGGCGCCGTCGGCGCCATCAACATGTTCTACCTGAACATGGTCGGCAGCATCATCGACCGCACGATCGCCTTCATCGACCAGGTCTACATCCCCGACCTGCTGGCCATCGCGTCGTTCTACAAGGACTGGGCGAAGTGGGGCGGCGGCCTGGCCAGCACCAACGTCATGTCCTACGGCGAGTTCCCCGACATCGCCAACGACTACTCGAACAAGAGCATGCTGCTGCCTTCGGGCGTCATCATCGGCGGCAACCTCAAGGAGGTCATGGACGTCGACCTCAAGGCCGCCGACCAGGTGCAGGAGTGGGTCACCCACTCCTGGTACAAGCAGGGCGACGAGAGCAAGGGCCTGCACCCCTTCGACGGCGTCACCGAACCCAATTTCGAGCTCGGCAAGGGCACCAAGGGCACGCGGCTGAACGTCGAGAACTTCGACGAGTCGGCCAAGTATTCCTGGGTCAAGTCGCCGCGCTGGAAGGGCCAGCCGGTCGAAGTGGGGCCGCTGGCGCGCTACATCGTCGGCTACGCGCGTGGCCGCGAGGACATCAAGGCCCAGGTCGACATGGTGTTGAAGACCCTGGACGTGCCCATCACCGCGCTCTTCTCCACGCTGGGCCGCACCGCGGCACGCGGGCTGGAAGCGTCGTGGGCGGCGCACAAGATGAAGTACTTCTACAACCAGCTCATCGCCAACATCAAGGCCGGCGACCTGAGCACCGCCAACATCGACAAGTGGGAGCCCAAGACCTGGCCGGCCGAATGCAAAGGCGTGGCGCCGTGCGAGGCGCCGCGCGGCGCGCTCGCGCACTGGGTCAAGATCAAGGACACGCGCATCGACAGCTACCAGTGCGTGGTGCCGACGACGTGGAACGCCGGCCCGCGCGACGCCAAGGGCCAGATCGGCGCCTACGAGGCCTCGCTGCTGAACACGCCGATGGTCAACCCCGAGCAGCCGCTGGAGATCCTGCGCACGATCCACAGCTTCGACCCCTGCCTGGCCTGCGCGACCCACGTCATGTCGCCCGAAGGCAAGGAGCTCGTTTCGGTCAAGGTGCGCTGAAGGCGCCCGAGGAGAAGTCGATGCAAGTCGAACGTTGGACCGGCAGGGTCACCGGCGGCCCGCTGGAGGATGTGTACGTCTACGAGGCACCGGTGCGCATCTGGCACTGGGTGACCGTGGTGCTGTTCGCGGTGCTCGGCGTCACCGGTTACTTCATCGGTGCGCCGCCGCCGGCCATCGGCGGCGAGGCGACCCACAGCTTCCTTTTCGGCTGGATCCGCACCATCCACTTCGTTTCGGCGATGCTGTTCATCGTCGCCTTCGCGGTGCGCGTGTACTGGATCTTCGTCGGCAACCACCATGCGCGCGAGATCTTCCTGCCCCCGCTGTGGAGCGGCGCCTTCTGGCGCGGGCTGTTCGGCGACATCCGCTCGTATGCCTTCCTGACGCGGCACGAGGAACGCTGGGTCGGCCACAACCCGCTGGCGCTGGCGGGCATGTTCTTCGTCTTCACGCTCGGCACCATCGTGATCATCGTCACCGGACTGGGGCTCTACGCGCAGGCCTACGGCTGGGGCAGCGGCTGGATGACCGCCTTCGGCTGGGTCACCGTGCTGCTGGGCACGCCGCAAGCGGTTCGTACCGTGCACCACCTGGCGATGTGGTACGTGATCCTGTTCGCGATGTTCCACATGTACATGGCCTTCCGGCAGGACATCGTCGGCCGCAGCACGATCATCGGCACGATGGTCAGCGGCATCCGCATGTTCAAGGACGAGCCGCGGCGCTGAGCACGGCGGCGGCAGAAGATGACGACCGCCCCGCCGTCGTTCGAAGCCGCCCCGAGCGTGACGCTGCCGGCGCTGCGTTCGCGCGCGCCGCACCTGTCGTGGCCGGTGCGGCGCCCGCCGCACCCGGGCGAGTTCCTGCACACGCGCTTCCTCGCGCCGCTGCACATCAGCCAGACCGAACTCGCCGCGGCACTGGTCATTTCACGGCGCCGCGTCAACGAGTTGATCAACGGCCGGCGCGCCGTCACGCCCGACACCGCCGTGCGCCTGGCGGCCTACTTCGGCAACGAAGCAGCGTTCTGGATGCAGCTGCAGGTGGCCTGGGACATGCATGGCGCCGTGCACCGCGCGCTGGTGGCCCGTGCACGGCCTGCAGTGCGCCGACCGCGGCCCGCCGGGCTGGCGCCTTGCGGCTGACAACGGCCCCTGCAGGCGCGCAGCCCCCGCTGGCGCAACGCGGCGGCTGCGCAAGCCGCGCGGCTGCGGCATTCCCGTCTCTTGATCTAAGTTAAGAGCCTACCGTGGGCATGCGCCGATGATCGCCCGGCACCGGCCTGGCCCGTGCACGCGCCTGCCCGAAGTTCTGACGGACCGAGAAGACCCGACATGTACCCCATCATCCGCCGCGTAGCGTTCTCCGACACGACCTTCCTGTGGGAGGTCATGGCACCCGACGTCGCCCGTTCGGCCGAACCCGGCCACTTCGTGATGCTGCGCCTGCACGAGGGCGGCGAGCGCATCCCGCTCACCGTCGCCGACTACGACCGCGACAAGGGCACCATCACGATGGTCATCCAGGCCCTGGGCAAGACGACGCAGGAGATGCGCGACCACTACAAGGCCGGCGACACCATCGCCGACTTCGTCGGCCCGCTGGGCATGCCGCAGCACGTCAGCCACGCCGGGCACGTGGTGCTGGTCGGCGGCGGCCTCGGCGTGGCACCGGTGTACCCGCAGTTGCGCGCCTTCAAGGAGGCCGGCAACCGCACCACCGGCATCATCGGGTTCCGCAACAAGGACCTGGTGTTCTGGGAAGAGCAGTTCGGCCGCTACTGCGACAACCTGATCGTCTGCACCGACGACGGCAGCTACGGCACGCCGGGTTTCGTGACCGCCGCCTTGCAGCAGGTGTGCCAGAACGACCGGCCCGACCTCGTCGTCGCGATCGGCCCGCTGCCGATGATGAACGCCTGCGTCGAAACGACACGGCCCTTCGACGTCAAGACCATGGTGTCGCTGAACGCGATCATGGTCGACGGCACCGGCATGTGCGGGTCGTGCCGCGTCACCGTGGGCAGCGAGATCAAGTTCGCCTGCGTCGACGGCCCCGACTTCGACGGCCACCAGGTCGACTTCAGGGAACTGCTGCTGCGCCAGAAGCGCTTCAAGGTCGAGGAAGCCGCGGCCAACACCGACTACGCGCGTGTCTGCAACGTCGAGAAGCTGCTCTTCGAACAGGGCAAGACCAACTACAAGAAGTACAAGGACCTGGCGCCGCACGCCACCAAGATGCCCGAGCGCGACGCGCTGGAGCGCTCGCGCAACTTCAAGGAAGTCAACCTCGGCTACTCGATGGCCGACGCGCTGAACGAGGCCGAGCGCTGCATCATGTGCAGCAAGCCGGCCTGCATCGAAGGCTGCCCGGTGTCGATCGACATCCCGCGCTTCATCCGCCACCTGCTGGTGCGCGACGTCGACGGCGCGCTGGCGGTCATCAACGAGTCCAACCTGTTTCCGTCGGTCTGCGGACGCGTCTGCCCGCAGGAGTCGCAGTGCGAGGCGCAGTGTGTCGTCGGCCGCAAGCTCGAACCGGTGGCCATCGGCCGCCTGGAACGATTCATCGGCGACAGCGCGCGCCCGCACATGGCCGCGCCGGCGCGCTTCGAGTCCTGCCTGGGCAAGGTGGCGGTGGTCGGCTCCGGGCCGTCCGGTCTGGCGGTGGCCGCCGACCTCGCCCGCTACGGCTGCGACGTCACGGTCTACGAGGCCCTGCACGTCGTCGGCGGCGTGCTGCAGTACGGCATCCCGTCGTTCCGGCTGCCGCGCGAAATCATCAGCCGCGAGATCGACACGCTCAAGGCCATGGGCGTCAAGTTCGAGACCAACAAGGTCATCGGCAAGACCTTCTCGGTGCTGCAGTTGACGGGCGAGATGGGCTTCGACGCCGTTTTCGTCGGCGTCGGCGCCGGCGCGCCGGCCTTCCTGGGCATCCCCGGTGAATTTGCCGGCCAGGTCTATTCGGCCAACGAGTTCCTGACCCGCGTCAACCTGATGGGCGGCGACAAGTTCCCCTACCTCGACACCCCGGTCACGCTGGGCAAGAGCGTGGTCGTCATCGGCGCCGGCAATACCGCGATGGACTGCCTGCGCGTGGCCAAGCGGCTGGGCATCCCCACCGTGCGCTGCGTCTACCGCCGCTCCGAGGCCGAGGCGCCGGCGCGCATCGAGGAACTGCGCCATGCCAAGGAGGAAGGCATCGAATTCTTCTTCCTGCACGGGCCGGTGGAGATCCTGACCAGCGAAGACGGCAACGTGCGCGGCATGAAGGTGCAGAAGATGGTGCTCGGCGAGCCCGACGAGAAAGGCCGCCGCCAGCCGATCCCGCAGGACGAGTTCCTGGACCTCGAGTGCGACACCGTGATCTATGCGCTGGGCACCAAGGCCAACCCGATCGTCACCAAGTCGACGCCGGGCCTGCAGCTCAACAAGTGGGGCTACATCGTCGCCGACGCGGCGACGCAGGCGACCAGCGTGCCGGGCGTGTTTGCCGGCGGCGACATCGTCACCGGCGCCGCCACCGTGATCCTGGCCATGGGTGCCGGCCGCCGCGCCGCGCGCGCCATCGGCGCCTACCTGGCCGGCGGCAAGTCCACCTGGCCCGTCACCCAGGCCGACGCCGACGCCTTCGTGCCGCCCACCGCGATCGGCGCCAGCCCCTCCCCCGCTTCCAGCGAGACCCCATCATGAGCCTCTGCCCACGCTGCCAACGCCCCCTCGAAGACGACGAGCCCTACATCTGCTGCGCCGGTGTCGAACTGCGCTGGCGCTGCGCCGACTGCCACAAGGTCAGCGAAGGATTCGCCTTCCCCTACGGCATGTGCCCGTTCTGCAAGGGCAAGCTCGAGCTGCTCGACCGTGGCGCGATCCAGGACGACCAGGCGATGGAGGCCGTGCGCAAGGCCTTCGAGATCGAGCTCGGCGGCCACGCCTTCTACGAGCGCGCCTCGCGTGACGCCCAGGACCCCGTGCTGCAGGAGCTCTTCGGGCGTTTCGCCGCCATGGAGAAAGAGCACATGGACACGCTGTCCAAGCGTTATCACGCCGAGTTGCCGACGCCGTCCGCCGACTACCAGCTCGACCGCGCAGCCATCTTTGCCGGCGTCGACCGCAAGCCCGAGGACCCGGCCAACCTGTTCCGCATCGCCATCGCCTTCGAACAACGGGCGGTGGACTTCTTCACCCGCGAGGGCGAGCGGGCGCCGGCCGGCTCGGTCGAGAGCGAGCTCTACAAGGAGCTGGCCGCCGAGGAGCGTGAGCACGTCGCGCTGCTGAGCACGGAGTACCGGCGCTGGGAAACCGGCAAGGCCGGCATCCTGTAGGCGCCGGCGTCGACCGCCAGCCGGCACGCCGCCACCACGAGACCCCGGATTCCGCGGCCCCGCAGCGCCGGCTCCATGCCCCTCACCGACCCAGGGAACACCATGACCGAACGCTCGCATGTGCTGGACGGCAACGAAGCCGCCGCACGCATCGCCCACCTCGCCAGCGAGGTGATCGCCATCTACCCGATCACGCCATCGTCGACGATGGGCGAACTCGCCGACGAATGGTCGGCCAAGGGCCAGAAGAACATCTGGGGCATGGTGCCGGAGGTCATCGAGATGCAGAGCGAGGCCGGCGCCGCGGGTGCGGTGCACGGTTCGCTGCAGGCCGGCGCCCTGACGACGACGTTCACCGCCTCGCAGGGCCTGCTGCTGAAGCTGCCGAACATGTTCAAGATCGCCGGCGAGCTGACGCCGACGGTGTTCCACATCGCCGCGCGCACGCTGGCCACGCACGCGCTGTCGATCTTCGGCGACCACAGCGACGTCATGGCCGCGCGCACCACCGGCTTCGCGCTGCTGGCGGCCAGCAGCGTGCAGGAGGCGCAGGACATGGCGATGATCGCGCACATGTCGACGCTGAAGGCGCGCGTGCCCTTCCTGCACTTCTTCGACGGCTTCCGCACCAGCCACGAGGTCAACAAGATCCAGCTGCTGTTCGCCGAAGACGTGCGCGCGCTGATCGACGACGAGCTGGTGGTGGCGCACCGCAGCCGGGCGCTGAACCCCGACCGCCCGGCGATCCGCGGCACGGCGCAGAACCCCGACGTCTTCTTCCAGGCGCGCGAGGCCTGCAACCCGTACTACGCAGCGGTACCGGGCATCGTGCAGCAGGCGATGGACCGCTTCGAGACCCTGACCGGCCGCCGCTACAGCCTGTTCTGGTACAGCGGCGCCGCCGACGCCGAACGTGTGCTGGTGCAGATGGGTTCGGGCGTCGGCGCTTCGCGCGAGGCGGTGGACAAGCTGGTCGCCGAAGGCGAGAAGGTCGGCCTGCTCACCGTGCGCCTGTACCGCCCCTTCGACACCCAGGCCTTCGTCGCCGCGCTGCCGAAGACCGTGCGTTCGATCGCGGTGCTCGACCGCACCAAGGAGCCCGGCGCCATCGGCGAGCCGCTGTACCAGGACGTCGTCACGGCGCTGGTCGAGGCCTGGCCCGAAGGCAAGCCGACGCCGCGTGTCATCGGCGGCCGCTACGGCCTGTCGTCCAAGGAATACACGCCGGCGATGGCCAAGGCCGCGCTCGACGAACTGCTGGCGCCCAAGCCGAAGCGGCACTTCACCGTCGGCATTTACGACGACGTGACGCAGTTGTCGCTGAAGTGGGACCCGTCGTTCGAGACCGAAGCCGCGGGCGTGACGCGGGCCGTCTTCTACGGCCTGGGTGCCGACGGCACGGTGGGGGCGACCAAGAACACCGTGAAGATCATCGGCGAGAACACGCCGCTGCACGCGCAGGGCTACTTCGTCTACGACAGCAAGAAGTCCGGCGCGATCACGATCTCGCACCTGCGCTTCGGTCCCAAGCCGATCGAGTCCACGTACCTGATCGACCGCGCCGACTTCGTCGCCTGCCACCAGTTCGAGTTCATGGAAAAGCTCGATGTGCTGGCCGTCGCGCGACCGGGCGCCACCTTCCTGCTGAACAGCCCTTACGGGCCCGAGCAGGTGTGGGGCAAACTGCCGCGCGAGGCGCAGGACACCATTCTCGCCAAGAAGCTGAAGTTCTACGTCGTCGACGCGCTCGCGGTGGCCAAGCAGGCCGGGTTGGCCGGACGCATCAACACCGTGACGCAGGCCTGCTTCTTCGCCATCTCCGGCGTGCTGCCGCGCGAGGACGCGATCGCCGAGATCAAGGCCTCGATCCGCAAGACCTACGGCAAGCGCGGCGAAACCGTGCTGGCGCGCAACTTCGCCGCCGTCGACGCGTCGCTGGCGGCGCTGCGCGAAGTCAAGCTGCCCGGCCGCGCCGATTCGACGCTGACGCGGCGCCCGGCGGTGTCGCGCGCGGCGCCCGACTTCGTGCAGCGCGTGACGGCGATGATGCTCGACGGCAAGGGCGACCTGCTGCCGGTGTCGGCGATGCCGGTCGACGGCACCTTCCCGACCGGCACCACGCAGTGGGAAAAACGCAGCATCGCGCTGGAGATCCCGATCTGGGACGAGACCATCTGCACGCAGTGCGCGATCTGCCCGCTGGTCTGCCCGCACGCGGCGATCCGCATGAACGTCTTCACCGCCGACGAGATGAAACGCGCGCCGGCAGGCTTCAAGGCCGTGCCGTGGGCGCGCAAGGACGGCGGGCCGCTCGACGGCATGATGTACAGCCTGCAGGTCGCCCCCGACGACTGCACCGGCTGCGGCATCTGCGTCGACGTCTGCCCGACGCGCAGCAAGACCGAGGTCAAGCACAAGGCCATCAACATGGCGCCCAAGCTCGAGCACCTGGAGGTCGAGCGCGCCAACTACGACTTCTACCTCAGCCTGCCCGAGGTGCGCCCGGCGATGGACAGCATCGACGGCCTGCGCGGCTCGCAGCTGCGCCAGCCGCTGTTCGAATATTCAGGGGCGTGTTCGGGCTGCGGCGAGACACCGTACCTGAAGCTGTTGTCGCAGCTGTACGGCGACCACCTGGTGGTGGCCAACGCCACCGGCTGCTCGTCGATCTACGGCGGCAACCTGCCGTCGACGCCGTGGTCGCAGAACGCCGCCGGACAGGGCCCGGCGTGGGCCAACAGCCTGTTCGAGGACAACGCCGAGTTCGGCCTCGGCATGCGGCTGGCGCTCGATGCGCAGCGCGACCTGGCGCAGCACCTGGTGCGCGAGCTGCGCGCCGAGATCGGCGAGCCGCTGGCCACGGAACTGCTCGAGTCGCCGCAGGGCAACGACGAGCAGATCCGCCTGCAGCGCGAACGTGTCAAGCAGCTGAAGGCCATCCTGCCCCGGCTGCGTTTCCCCGAAGCCGGCCGGCTGCTGGCGGTGGCCGACAGCCTGGTCGTGCGCAGCGTCTGGATCATCGGCGGCGACGGCTGGGCCTACGACATCGGCTACGGTGGCCTGGACCACGTGCTGGCCTCCGGCCGCAACGTCAACATCCTGGTGCTCGACACCGAGGTCTACAGCAACACCGGCGGCCAGGCGTCGAAGTCGACGCAGCGCGGCGCGGTGGCCAAGTTCGCCGCCGCCGGCAAGGCGTCGGGCAAGAAGGACCTGGGCATGATCGCCATGGCCTACGGCAACGTCTACGTGGCGCAGGTGGCGATGGGCGCCAACCCGGTGCAGACGGTGCGCACCTTCCAGGAGGCGGCGGCGTGGAACGGGCCGTCGCTGATCATCGCCTACAGCCACTGCATCGCGCACGGCATCGACATGACCACCGGCATGAGCCACCAGCGTGACCTCGTCAAGAGCGGCTACCTCACGCTCTACCACTACGACCCGCGGCTGGGCATGGGCGGCGGCGACCAGCCGCTGAAGCTGGACTCGCGCAAGCCGACCCTGCCGCTGGAAAAGGTGGCCATGCAGGAGGGCCGCTACGCGATGCTTGCCGCATCCGACCCGGCGCGCTCCAAGCAGCTGATGCAGGGCGCGCAGCACGCCGCCGACGCGCGCTGGCAGCTCTACGAGCAGATGGCCGGCGTGCACCGCGTCGTGACCGAGGACGGCCACGCCGGCGTGGCCGGTGCGCCAGCCGCCGCCGCGCCGCCGGCAGCCACCGCCGCCAGCGACAGCAAACCCGCCGCGACACCTGCGCAGGAGTCCACATCATGAGCGTCGACCTTCGTACCCCCTACCTCGGGCTCGAACTGAAGCACCCGATCGTGGCCTCGGCCTCGCCGCTGACGGGCTCGGTCGACAGCCTGAAGCGGCTGCAGGACGCCGGCGTGGCTGCCGTCGTGCTGCCCTCGCTGTTCGAGGAGCAGATCGAGCACGAGGAGATGGCCGCGCACAACCTGATGCTGTACGGCGCCGAACTCTCGCCCGAGGCGCACGGTTTCTTCCCCGAGATGCTGAACCATCCCACCGGGCCCGACCGCTACCTGAAGCTCGTCACGGACGCCAAGCAGGCGCTGTCGGTGCCGGTGATCGCCAGCCTGAACGGCCACACGCCGGGCGGCTGGACCAGCATCGCGCGCCAGCTGCAGGATGCCGGCGCCGACGCCATCGAGCTGAACGTGTACTTCCTGGCCGCCAGCGTCGACGACACCAGTGCCGACGTCGAACAGCGTTATGTCGATCTCGTCGCGGCGGTGACGCGGCAGGTCGGCATCCCGGTGGCCGTCAAGGTGGCGCCCTATTTCAGCGCCATGGCCAACATGGCGGCGCGGCTGACGAAAGCCGGCGCTTCGGGACTGGTGCTGTTCAACCGCTTCCTGCAGCCCGACATCCTGCTCGACGAGCTCGAGGTCTCGCCGCACCTCGTGTTGTCGACCTCCGACGAACTGCGCCTGGCGCTGCGCTGGATCGCCATCCTGCGCGGCCGCGTGGCGGCTAGCCTGGCCGCCACCGGCGGCGCGCACACGGCCGAGGACGTGCTCAAGCTGCTGCTGGCCGGCGCCGACTGCGTGATGCTGGCCAGCAGCCTGCTCAGCAAGGGCCCGGCGCACGTCGACACGCTGGTGCGCGGCGTGCAGGCCTGGATGAGCGAGCGCGAGTACACCTCGGTGGCCCAGATGAAGGGCTCGCTGTCGCAGCAGTCCTGCCCCGACCCCGACGCCTTCGAGCGCGCCAACTACATGCGCGCCCTGCAGTCCTACACCAGCGAGTTTGTATAGTCGGGCGCGGCAAGTCCGCCTGATACCGAACATGAACAGGAGATCAAGATGGCATTGATGATCAACGACGACTGCACGGCCTGCGACGCCTGCGTGGAGCCGTGCCCGAACGACGCCATCAGCGTCGGCTCGCCGATCTACATCATCGACCCGGCCAAGTGCACCGAATGCGTCGGCGCCCACGACGAACCCCAGTGCATCGACGTCTGCCCCGCCGACTGCATCGTCCCCGACCCGCGGCATGCCGAGTCACGCGAACAACTGCAGGCCAAGTACGAGGCCCTGCACGGCTGAGGCGGCTACCGGCTCAAGCGCCTGCCCTGCCGATGGAACTCACCGGCACGCGGGCCTCCTCGTTCCAGGAGTCGAGTTCGGCGCGCACGTGCTCGCGCATCTGCTCGCGCACGCCGTTCACCGAGTTGAAGAACTCGGCCATCATCAGCACCCAGCAGTACATGCCCAGCCGCGTCAGCCGGATCGCGTCGGCGTCGTGGCGCGTCGCGCCGATGAGTCGCATCAGCGCCAGCTCCGGGGCCATGCGCACGGCAAAGGCACGCCCATAGCGTCTTTGCACGTAGTCGTGGCGCAACTCGCCGCCGAACAGCCGCACCAGGAAGTCGTAGCGCATGCGCTCCTTCCGCCCGAGCGTGCGGCGCTGCGAGATGCCGCTCTGGCCGCCTTCGACACGGCGGCAGTAGTGGTTGAGTGAGAACGTCGTCGAGTACATCGCGCCGCCGACATAGCTGAAGGCGCCGCTGCCGATGCCGACGTAGTCGTCCTGGTCGATGATGTATTCGTCGAACATGCCCTCGTTGCGCGAGAAACACCAGGCCGATGCCGCGTGGTACGACGGCAGCATGCTGTCCAGGATGCGCTCGTACATCGGGTGGCGCAGCCGCGGATCGCTCAGGCCCATGCTCTTTTCCATCGCGTGCCGCGCACTCGGGGCTGTCATCAGCGGATAGAAGGAGACCTGGTCGACGCCCAGCTCGAGCAGCTCGGCCAGGTCGTGGTCGAGCATGGCCAGGGTCTGGCCCGGCAGGTTGAAGATCATGTCGATGTTGAGCGTCGGGAAGATGCCCCGCGCCGCCGCCAGCCGCTCGCGCATCTGCGCCGCGCTGCCGTACTTGGCCAGCCGGTCCATGCCGGCAAGCAGGCCGTCGTCGAAACTCTGCACGCCCACCGACAGCCTCGTCACGCCGGCGGCGCGGTAGCGCTGCAGGACATCGGGCTGCAGGTGGTTCGGGTTGGTCTCGATCGAGATCGACCGCACGGGCGACGAGGCGCGCACCAGATCGAGGGTCTCGATCAGCTGGTCCGGGTCGACGGTCGGCGTGCCGCCGCCGACGTAGACGTCACCGAATCGGAAGCCGGCCTCGTGGTACAGGCGGATCTCGCGGCGCAGCGCATCGAAATAGCGCTTCGTCTTCGATTCGTTGTAACGCACGCGGTGGAACGAGCAGAACGGGCACAGCACCTCGCAGAACGGCACGTGCACGTAGAGCTGGCAGGGCGCCGCCGGCGCGGCCGGCATGACCTCGGCCGCGTCGTCCTCGGCAAAACGCATCGCGGCGGCGTATTCGTGCCGCAGCACGGCAAGGAAAGGGCGTTCGAACCACGGCATCACGCCAGTCTAGACGGTTCGCTCGAACGCATCTTTGACCTGCGCGGGGGTTTGCTCGCGGTGACCGCCCTCCCGCGGCCGTGCCCCGCCGGACGGCCGCTGGCGCCCGTGCGCCCGAGCCGGGCGCTGCGCAGCGCCGGCCCTACATCATGCCCAGCGCGCGCGGCAGCCAGAGCGTCAGCGGTGGCCAGTAGGTGACGAGCACCAGGAACACCAGCATCGTCAACAGCCAGGGCCACACCGCCACCGTCATCTCGCTCAGTCCGAGCTTGCTGATGCCGCTGGCCACGTACAGGTTCAGCCCCACCGGCGGCGTGATCATGCCGATCTCCATGTTCACCGTGATCATGACGCCGAAGTGGATGGGGTCGATGCCCAGCGTCATGGCGATCGGGAACAGGATCGGCGCCGTGATCAGGATGATCGACGACGGCTCCATGAAGTTGCCCATGACCAGCAGCAGGATGTTCACCGCCAGCAGGAAGCCGATCACGCCCAGGCCGTTGGACAGCAGCCACTCCGAGATCGCCTGCGGCACGTTCTCGTGCGTGAGCAGGAAGGAAAACAGGATCGCGTTGGTGATGATGTACAGCAGCATCGCGCTCATGTTGGCCGACGCCAGCAGCGTCTTCGGCACGTCCTTGAGCTTGAGGTCCTTGTAGACGAAGACCGCGACGACGAAGGCATAGACGGCGCTCATCGCCGCGGCTTCGGTGGGCGTGAAGATGCCCGAATAGATGCCGCCCATGACGACGATGATCAGCAGCAGGCCCCAGATCGACTCGCGGAAGGCCTTCCAGCGTTCGGACCACGGCGCCCGCCGCTCCCGCGGGTAGCCGCCTCGATGCGCGCGCCACCAGGTGGTAAACATCAGCATCGCGGCCAGCACCAGCCCGGGTACCACGCCGGCCATGAACAGCGCGCCGATCGAGCTGTTGGTCGACACCGCGTACATCACCATCACGATCGACGGCGGGATCAGGATGCCCAGCCCGCCCGATGCCGCCACCACGCCAGCGCCGAAACGCACCGGGTAGCCCGACTTGACCATCGCCGGGATCAGGATCGATCCCACCGCCACCACGGTGGCCGGGCTCGAACCCGAGATCGCCGCGAACAGCGCGCAGGCCACCACCGCGCCGAGCCCCAGGCCGCCGGCCCAGTGGCCGACCAGCGAGGTGGCGAAGCGGATCATGCGTTTGGCCACGCCGCCGTGGGTGAGGAAGTTGCCGGCCAGGATGAAGAACGGGATCGCCATGATCTCGAACTTCTCGATGCCGGTGAACAGCTTCAGCGCCACCGATTCGATCGGCACCTGGGTGAAGGCGAACAGGAAGGTCAGCACCGTCAGGCCGAGCGAGATCGACACCGGCATGCCGGTGACCATCAGGCCGGCGAGCAGCGCGAAGATGATGATCGCGTTCACTTGCGGCCTCCGTCTTTCTCGTCACCGCGGTCCAGCAGCGGGCCGGGCGGCCCCTGGTCGTGCGGATGCATGTCGTCGTCGAGGCGGAAGACCTTGTCCTCGTTGCCGGGCGCCGTCAGCGCCACCGCGTCGACGCCTTCGACGTGGCCGTGGTCGTGGTGCGGCAGCTCGCCGGTGCGCACGAAGCTCACGCACACCTGCAGGAAGCGAAAGCACATCAGCGCCGAGCCGAAGGGCACCGCGCAATAGACGATCCAGGTCGGCCATTCGAGGTCGGGCGTGGTCGGGCCTTCGTACAGGCCCTCGAGGTTCAATCCGAGGGCCTTGTAGACCGCGTAGTGGGCGCCGTTTTACCACACCAAGACCGCGCCCACGGTGCCGCCGCTAACGGTGAACACACCGCCCGCGAGCAGGCCGAAGACCATGCCCACCTTGAGGAGGACGACCAGTGCTCCCA
>CAYJOA010000006.1:2663-9218 GCA_964371495.1 uncultured Rubrivivax sp. | reverse complement strand
CCTCGAGGTCGGGGGAGACCTGGTCGGTGTGGGCGATCTCCCAGACGAAGTGGGCGCCCATGGAGGCGACGATGCCGGTGAAGAGCGCGCCGGCGAGCAGGCCGAAGAGCACGAAGAACCCGCGCTTGCGGGGGCCCAGCATGTTGATGAACACGTCCACGCCCACGTGGATGCCGGTGCGCACGCCGTAGGCGGCGCCGAACTTGGCCATCCACACGAACATGATGATGCACAGTTCCTGCGCCCAGCCCATGTTCTGGCGCAGCAGCCAGTCCTGCACGCCCGGGATCGCCACGCCCGAAGCGTAGCGGTGCACGACGGCGGCGAAGATGATCAGCGTCGCCGCGCCGATGAGGAAGGTGATGAGCCATTCCTCGAGGTGGTCCAGGACCTTGAGCATGCTCCGCCTCCCCCTGCGTACCGGCGCCCAAAACGCCGCCGGGGCAGTCTGCCCCGGCGTTTGTCAGATGAGAATCAGAGCTTGCCCGGGTCGAAGCCCGTGGCCTTGTAGACGGCGTCGATGGTCTCCTTGCCGATGCGCGATTCCATCTCCTTGTGCACCGGCACCATCGCCTTCTTGAGTGCCATGCGTTCCTGCGCCGTCGGCACGTAGACCTGGGTCTTGCCCGAGGCCTTGACCTTCTCCAGCGCGCCGTCGTTCTCTTCCTTGGCGATCTTGTTGGCGTAGACCGTGGCCTCCTCCATCGCCTTTTCGAGCTGGCCGCGCACGTCGGCCGGCAGGCCGTCCCAGAACTTCTTGTTGGTGATCACCGCGTAGCCGAGGTAGCCGTGGTCGGACACCGTCATGTGCTTCTGCACCTCGTGCATCTTCTGCGTGTACAGGTTGGAGTGCGGGTTCTCGGTGCCGTCGACGACCCCCGTCTGCAGCGCCTGGTAGACCTCGGAGAAGGCCATCACCTGCGGCAGCGCACCGACCGCACGCATCTGCGATTCCAGCACCTTGGACGACTGGATGCGCATCTTCAGGCCCTTGAAGTCGGCCGGGGCCTTCAGCGGCTTGTTGGCCGAGAACGACTTGAAGCCGTTGTCCCAGTAGGCCAGGCCCTTGATGCCGCGGGTTTCGAGCTTGGCGAACAGCTGCTTGCCGACGGCGCCGGTCGTGACCTTGTGCAGTTCGTCGGAGTTGTCGAAGATGAACGGCAGGTCGAAGACCTCGAACTCGCGCGCGCCCAGCGGCCCGAACTTGGCCAGCGAAGGCGCCAGCATTTGCACGGCGCCGATCTGCAGCGCTTCCATCTCTTCCTTGTCCTTGTACAGCGTGCTGTTGGCGTAGACCTCGACCTTGACCTTGCCGGCCGTCAGCTCGCCGGCGCGCTTGGCGAAGAATTCGCTGGCCTTGCCCTTGGGCGTGTCCTGAGCCACGACGTGGCTGAACTTGATGACCAGCGGCGTCTGCGCCAGCGCGGCCATGGCAAAGCCGGCGCCGAGCAGGCCGATCACGAGATGACGCAACTTCATGGGGTGTCTCCTGTAGGTGGGGTGGGAATCGCAATGAGGCCGCAGTCTCCGCCCGGCAGCGGCGCGTGGCTTTGACCTGGAACAAGGTACGCCGGCCTGCGCGGGTAGCGGAAAACCCCGCCGTGGACAAGGGGTTGGCAGCCGCGGGACCGCCGAAGGACGGCGCGCCGCGGGCAAGTTGGCAGGGCTTGACACAGCGCAAGCCCTGCCCTCGCGCCGCCGCTAACCTGTGCCCTGTTACCCCCTGCGTAACAGGAGCTGCATGAAAGACCGTGTCGACGTGCTGGTGCTGGGCATCGGCAACGTGCTGTGGGCCGACGAAGGCTTCGGCGTTCGCGCCGTCGAGGCCCTGCACGCCGGCTGGATCTTCCCGCCCGCGGTGCGGCTGATGGACGGCGGCACGCTGGGCCTGGGCCTGTACGAGGACATTGCCGGCGCCAGCCACGTGCTGGTCTTCGACGCCGTCGACTGCGGCCTGCCGGGCGGCACGCTGAAGGTGCTGCGCGGTGCCGAGGTGCCGGCCTGGGGCGCGCAGCGGCTGTCGCCGCACCAGAACGGCTTCAACGACGTGCTGGGCCTGGCACAACTCGGTGGTCGTGCGCCCGACCACATCACCGCCATCGGTGTGCAGCCGGTGACGCTGGACGACTTCGGCGGCAGCCTGACCCCCGCGGTCAAGTCGCGGCTCGAAGAGGCCGTGACGCTGGCAGTGCAGGAGCTCACCGCCTGGGGTTTTGCGCCCAAGGCGCGTGATCCCGGCAGCGCCTTCGAGCCACTCAACGACCGCTCGCTGTCGATCGAGGCCTACGAGGCCGGGCGCCCGTCGGCCAGCGACGCCTGCCGCGTCGCCGACCCGCGTGTGCTGGCGCTGTCGGCCGCGCCCGCCCTGGAGCCCTGACATGTGCATCGGCACACCGATGAAGATCGTCAGCACCGAACACGGCATGGCCGTGGCCTGCGGCCGCGGCCAGACCGAGCGCCTGAACACGCTGATGGTGGGCGAACTGCCGCCCGGCACCTGGGTGCTGGCCTTCCAGGGGTCGGCGCTGCGCGTGCTGAGCGCCGAGGACGCGGCGCAGACCGACGCCGCGCTGGACGCGCTGGAAACCGTGCTGGCCGGTGGCAGTGCCACCGACGCGCATTTCATCGACCTCGTCGACCGCGAGCCGCAGCTGCCTGCACACCTGCAAACCCCGGTCCCAGGAGCCCGGCCATGAGCGTGGTCCCGATGCCCGTGCAGCCGGGGGCCGACATCCTGGCTGCCTACCCGCTGGTCGAGCAGATGTTCAGCCGCCACGGCTGCACCGAGGTGCGCGCCGACGGCATCGACGCCTTCCTGGCGGGGCCCGGCCACGCGCTGCTGGTGTTCACCGAAGACCCGATGCGCTTCAAGGAAACGCTGGACCTGGCGGTCATCGTGCCGCAGCTGCAGCGCGCCTTCCCCGGCCGCTTCGCCGTCGGCGTGCTGCTGCCCGAGGCGGCGCGCAAGGTGCAGGTGCGCTACGGCTTCAACCGCTGGCCGGCGCTGGTGATGGTCAAGGGCGGCCAGTACGTCGGCGCCATCGACGGCCTGCGCAACTGGGACGAATACCTGCAGCAGACGCAGGCGCTGCTGGACGCCGCGCCGACTCGCCCGCCCAGCGTCGGCATCCCCGTGCGCGGGCCCGGCACCGCCAGCGGTGGCTGCGCCGCCTGAGCCGCCACGCCCACACCAGGAGCAACGATGAAGGACTTCCCCGTTCCCGTGCGCGCCATCGGCCCGGGCAGCCAGCCCGAGGACGACGCCGAACTCGACTTCCTGCCCATGCCGCGCGACATGAACACCTTCGCCATGCCGCGCGTGCCCGAAAAGGCCGACGCCGCGGATCTGGTCGTGTCGCGCGACGTGCTCGCCGGCTTGCTGGCTGCGCTGGAAGGCTGGGACCCCGGCAGCGACGCCCCCGGCCCGCGCATCGAGATGACCGGCATCGGCGCGGCCGCGCTATTGATCACCAACCAGATGCTCGGCGAGGGCGAGGTCGCGATCCAGATCAAGGGCGAACGCCGCTGGCGCATCCAGGAGAGCGTGTTCACGGGGCTGTGGCGCTGCTGCGAGGTCGACGCCGACGGCCGGCTGCTGGCCGACTGGCTGGAGGCCGGCGCGGTGCCTGCCGTGGCGCTGCAAGCCGCTCGCGCGGCGGCGGCCACCGACCTGCCCGCGGTGGCGTGGCCCGCCGGCGCGATGAATTCGCCGGCGCTGGTGGCCGAGATCGGCAGCCAGCTGCGCACCCGCGACCCCGCCGCGCGGGCCCACGTCGTCAACCTGACGCTGTTCCCGATGACCCCCGACGACCACGCCGTGCTCGAGCGCGCGCTGCCGGTGGGGCCGGTGGCGATGATCTCGCGTGGCTTCGGCAACTGCCACGTCACGTCCACGCTCACGCGCGATGTCTGGCGCGTGCAGTACTTCAACAGCATGAACACGCTGATCCTCGACACGCTGGAGGTGGTGGGTGTGCCCGAGGTGGCGCTGGCATCGGCCGAAGACCTGGCCGACAGCCGCGTGCGGCTGGCCGAACTGGTGCAGTGGCTGGACGAATCGGTGGCCGAGCAAGCACAAGCCTAGGATGAGCACGCTGTCCTTCCAGGGTTTCGGCAACGACCGCGAGATCGGCCCCGAGACGCGGCTCGAGTGCAAGATCTGCTGGCACGTCTACGACCCCGCCGACGGCGATCCGGTGTGGCAGGTGCCGCCCGGTACGCCCTTCACCGAGTTGCCGCCGCACTGGACCTGCCCCAACTGCTCGGCACTGCAAGGCCAGTTCATGGTCATCGCCGATGACTGATGCCGTGCCGCAGCCGCCGGCGCAGCCGCTGCTGCCGGATCCGTCGCCGCGACTGAACGCGGCCTACGCCGAGGTGGCCAAGCGCATGGTGGGTCTGGGCTTCGTGAATCCGGCCTTGCGGGTCGAGGCCGTGGCCTTCCAGCCCTGGCAGGGGCACTGGCTGGGCGTGATGGTCACGCCGTGGTTCATGAACCTGGTGCTGCTGCCGCGCGAGCGCGCGCAGTGGCAGACCCTGCCCGTGCGCGCCAAGCGCAAGCTGCAGTTTCCGGCCGGGGTCTACGAGTTCATCGGCGCCGACGACCCCATGATCGGCGAGCACCAGACCTGCTCGCTGTTTTCGCCCATGCACGACTTCCAGGACCACGACGCCGCGCGCCTGGTGGCCAGGCTCGCACGCGAGGCGCTGTTCGACGCCGCCAACGCCGAGACGCCCGAGTACCCGCGAGCCGACCTCGCGCCCGCGGCACCGGCTGCGGACGCCGCGGCAGCGCCCGCCGCCGCCGTTTCCAAGCGTGACTTCCTGCGCGGCCGCGTCGGCGGCAGCAGCCATGTCGATCGAAGGTGAGATCGGCGTGACCCTGCACTGGGACGGTTCCCGCGTGCGTCACCTGACCCTGGCGTCGACACGGCCACTGGCGGCGGCGCGTGTGCTGCTCGGGCGCAGCCCTGGCGACGCAGCCGCGCTGGTGCCCAGGCTGTACGCCATCTGCGGCCAGGCCCAGGGCGCGGCGTGTGCGGCGGCCCTGCGCGCAGCCGGCGCCGGCGACGACAGCGTGCCGGCCGTCGTCGGCTGGACGGTGGCACTGGAGGCGTTGCAGGAAACGCTGTGGCGGCTGCTCATCGACGCGCCGCGTTGGCTGTCGCTGCCGCCGCAGCTGGCGCTGGTGGCGCCCGCTCGCGCCGCCGTGGCGCAGGCCGTCGCGGCCTTGAAGGCGCAGCCGGGACAGCCACGGCCAGCGCTGGCCGAAGCCGCTGCCGTGCTCGGCGACATCGCGCGGCAGCACGTCTACGGCTGCGACCCGGCAGCCTGGCTGGCCACCGCCGACGCCGCCGCGTTCGACCATTGGCGCGACAACACGGACACGCTGCCGGCACGCGCGCTGGCACTTCTGGCCGCCACCGCCCCCGGCCTGGGCCGCAGCGACACGGCGCTGATGCCCGGCCTGGACGACGGCGCCTGGGCGTCGGCCGTGGTGCCGGCGCTGCTGCAGGATCCGTTGTTTGCGCAAGCGCCCACGTGGGCCGGCCGGCCGGTCGAGACCGGAGCGCTGGCGCGCTGTCGCGACCAGCCGCTGGTGGCGGCGCTGATCGCGCGCGACGGCCACAGCGCCGCGACGCGTCTTGCCGCCCGGCTGGTCGAGGCGGCCGCGCTGCTGCGCGACCTGGCAACGGCAGACGGTGATGCCGTGGGCTGGTTCCGCGCCTGGCCGTTGGGCGCCGGCCTCGGCCTGTCCGCAGTGCAGACCGCGCGCGGCCTGCTGCTGCACCTGGTGCGGCTGGCCGACGGGCGCATCGCCGACTACCGCATCGTGGCGCCGACGGAATGGAACTTCCATCCGCAAGGTGCGCTGTTCCGCGGCATCGTTGGCACCGCGGCGCCCGACGACGCGACGCTGCGGTCCCGCACCGGCCTGGCCGTGCAGGCGCTGGACCCCTGTGTCGGCTTTCGCGTCGAGGTCGTGCGCGATGCATGAGATGTCGCTCGCCGAAGGTGTGCTGCAGCTGGTGGAAGACGGCGCGCGGCGCAACGCCGCCGCCGGCGTCAAGGCGGTGTGGCTGGAGATCGGCGCCTTGTCGCAGGTCGAAGTGCCGGCGCTGCGTTTCTGTTTCGACGCCGTCACGCGCGGTTCGCTGGCCGAAGGGGCGCGGCTGGAGATCGTCACGCAACCCGGCCTGGCCTGGTGCATGCCGTGCGGCGCGCAGGTGCCGATCGCCCAGCGCGGCGACGCCTGCCCGCGCTGCGGCAGCCACCAGCTGCAGGTGGTGCAGGGCGACGAGATGCGTGTCACCGAAATCGAGGTGGTCTGAACCGGCCGCCGTCAACGAAGGAGCAAGACCATGTGTGTGACCTGCGGCTGCGGCAGCGACCAGATCCACGTCGAAGGCGAGGCTGCGGCGGGCCATGCCCACGAGCACGGCCATGCCGACGGCACGACGCACGTGCATGCGCATGACCACGAGCCTGGCCGCGAGCACGAACACGGCCACACACACGAGCACACGCACGGCCATGCGCACGAGCACGAGCACG
>CAYJOA010000006.1:0-2563 GCA_964371495.1 uncultured Rubrivivax sp. | reverse complement strand
GCACGAGCACGAGCACGCGCACGACGGCGGCGGCCATCGACATAGGCACGGCGACGGCCCCTGGCACAGCCACGACCACGACCACGGCGCGGCAGGCCTCGGCGCCGCGCACGCACCGGGCGTGGCCCCGGCACGCCGGGTGCAGATCGAGCAGGACATCCTGGCCAAGAACGACGCCATCGCGGCGGCCAACCGGCAGCGGCTGGCCGACCGCGGCATCTTCGCGCTCAACCTCGTCTCCAGCCCCGGATCGGGCAAGACCACGCTGCTGGTGAAGACGATCGAGGCGCTGCAGGGCCGCCTCCTGGCCGCGGTGATCGAAGGCGACCAGCAGACCTCGCGCGACGCCGACCGCATCCGCGCCACCGGCGCAGCGGCGGTCCAGGTCAACACCGGCAAGGGCTGCCACCTCGACGCCGACATGGTGCGCCGTGCCCTCGACCAGCTCGACCCGGCGGACGGCAGCCTGCTGCTGGTGGAAAACGTCGGCAACCTGGTGTGCCCGGCCGCCTTCGACCTCGGCGAGGCACACAAGGTGGCGATCCTGTCGGTGACCGAGGGCGAGGACAAGCCGCTCAAGTACCCCGACATGTTCCACGCCGCCGACCTGCTGCTCATCAACAAGACCGACCTGCTGCCCTACGTGGACTTCGACGTCGACGCCGCCATCGGCTACGCGCGCCGGGTGCGGCCCGACATCGAGGTGATGCGCGTCTCGGCCAGCACCGGCGCGGGCTTCGACGATTGGCTGGCCTGGCTGGAGCGTGGCGTGCTGGCGGCCCGCGCGCGGCGCGACGCCAGCGTGCAGGCGCTGCGCCGGCGCGTCGCCGAACTCGAAGCGGCCCTGGGCCGCGGCGCCTGAGGGCCGGAGCCCGCGCACGCCGACGATGGACACCCTGGCCGCCGTCCAAGACCGCGAGCGCCGCCGCGTGGCGGTGCACGGCATCGTGCAAGGCGTCGGCTTCCGGCCTTTCGTCTACCGGCTCGCGCACGAGCTCGGCCTGGCCGGCTGGGTGCGCAACGACGGCGCCGGCGTGACGATCGAGGCCGAGGGCGGCGCCGCCGTGCTCGACGCCTTCCTGCGCCGCCTGCGCGACGACGCGCCGCCGCTGGCGCGCGTCGACCGCGTCTTGCCCGAGGCCACGCCGGTGGCACTCGCCGGCACACCCGGCTTCGCCATCGTCGAAACCCGCGCACACGGCGGCGCCGCGCTGAGCACCGCCATCGGCCCCGACAGCGCCGTCTGCGCCGACTGCCAGGCCGAAATGCTGGATCCGGGCGACCGGCGCTGGCGCTATGCCTTCACCAACTGCACCAATTGCGGGCCGCGCTACACGATCACGCGCGCCCTGCCCTACGACCGGGCCACGACGAGCATGGCCGGCTTCACGATGTGCCCGGCTTGCCAGGCCGAATACGGCTCGGCGCTGGACCGGCGCTTCCACGCCGAGCCCAACGCCTGCCCGGCCTGCGGGCCGCGGCTGAGCTTGCTCGATGCGCAGGGGGTGCCGCTCGACGATGTCGACGCCGTCGCCGGCGCGGTGCAGCGCATCCGCCGCGGCGAGATCGTCGCCGTCAAGGGCCTGGGTGGTTTTCACCTCGTCTGCGATGCCCGCAACGCTGCCGCGGTGGCGACGCTGCGTGCGCGCAAGGCGCGCGAGCAGAAGCCCTTCGCGGTGATGGTGGCCAACCTCGCGTCGGCCGCGCCATATGCCGAGACGACGGCCGCCGAGGCCGCTCTGCTGGCAAGCCCCGAACGCCCCATCGTGTTGCTGCGCAAGGCCGCCGGCGCCGACGCCCGGCTGCCCGGCGTCGCGCCCGGCCTGGCCTGGCTGGGCTTGATGCTGCCCTACACGCCGCTGCAGGTGCTGCTGTTCCACGACGCAGCCGGCCGCCCGCCCGGCACGGCCTGGCTGGGCGATGCGCAGCCGCTGGTGCTGGTCATGACCAGCGCCAACCCCGGCGGCGAGCCGCTGGTCACCGCCAACGACGAAGCGCTGCGCCGCCTGTCGGGCATTGCCGACGCCTTCCTGCTGCACGACCGCGACATCGTGCAGCGCTGCGACGACAGCGTGCTGCGCGCCGTGGTCGGGGACCCCGCGCGCGGCTTCCAGTTCGTGCGCCGCGCCCGCGGCGCAACACCGCGGGCGATCCGCCTCGCAGCCGGCGGGCCGTCGGTGCTGGCCCTGGGCGGACACTTCAAGAACACCGTCTGCGTGACGCGGGGCGACGAGGCCTTCGTCTCGCAGCACGTCGGCGACCTCGACAACGCCCCCACCTGCCGTGCCCTGGACGAAACGGTGGCGCATCTGCTCGACATCCTGCAGGTCGAACCGGCCATCGTCGCGCACGACCTGCACCCCGACTTCTACAGCACGCGGCTGGCGGCGCGGCTGGCCGGCCGCTACGACGCCGTCATGCTGGCCGTGCAGCACCACCATGCGCACATCGCCGCCGTGCTGGCCGAACACCGCGTGCGCGGCCCCGTGCTCGGGCTGGCACTGGACGGCGTCGGCCTCGGCACCGACGGCGCGGCCTGGGGCGGCGAGTTGCTGCGCGTGGA
>CAYJOA010000005.1:55983-65633 GCA_964371495.1 uncultured Rubrivivax sp. | reverse complement strand
CCAACCCGACCGTCAACCACCCGGTGGCGGCGACCTGGATCAAGAACGCGGTGCGCCGCGGCACCAAGCTGGTCGTCATCGACCCGCGGCGCAACGAGCTGGCGCGCCACGCCCACCGCTTCCTGCAGTTCAATCCCGACAGCGACGTGGCCCTGCTCAGCGCCATGCTGCACACCATCGTCGAGGAAGGCCTGACCGATGCGCGCTTCATCGCCGAGCGCACGCAGGGCTTCGAAGCCTTGCGCGCGCACGTTCGAGGCTGCACCCCGGAGGCGGCGGCGCCGCTCACCGGCATCGCGGCCGCGACGATCCGCGAGGTGGCGCGGCTGTACGCCGGCAGCCGCGCGTCGATGATCCTGTGGGGCATGGGCATCAGCCAGCATGTGCACGGCACCGACAACGCGCGTTGCCTGATCGCGCTGGCGCTGGCCACCGGGCAGATCGGCCGCCCAGGTACCGGGCTGCATCCGCTGCGCGGGCAGAACAACGTGCAGGGGGCTTCGGACGCCGGCTTGATTCCGATGATGTACCCCGACTACCAGCGTGTCACCGACACCGCCGCGCGCCAGCGTTTCGCCGCCGCCTGGGGCGTCCCGGCCGCGCAGCTGGACCCGCAGGCGGGCCTGACGGTGGTCGAGCTGATGCACGCAATGATCGAACGCGAGGTGCGCGGCATGGTCATCATGGGCGAGAACCCGGCCATGAGCGACCCCGATGCCGACCACGCCCGGCAGGCGCTGGCCAGCCTGGACATGCTGGTGGTGCAGGACATCTTCCTTACCGAAACTGCATGTCTGGCCGACGTCGTGCTGCCGGCGTCGGCCTTCGCCGAAAAGACCGGCAGCTACACCAACACCGACCGCACGGTACAGATCGGCCGCGCCGCGCTGGCGCTGCCCGGGCAGGCGCGGCAGGACCTGTGGATCCTTACCGCGCTGGCGCAGCAGCTCGGCCTGGACTGGTCGGCCTACGGCGCCACGCCTACCGACTGCAGCTCCGCCGCGGCCGCGGTATTCGACGAGATGCGCCGGCTCATGCCCAGCATCGCCGGCATCACCTGGCAGCGGCTGCAGCGCGAGGGCAGCGTCACCTACCCTTGCCTGCACGAGGGCGACCCGGGAACGGCGGTGGTGTTCAGCGACCGCTTCCCCACCCCCAGCGGGCGCGGCCTGTTCGTCCCGCCGGCCGGCACGGCGGCCGATGAGCGGCCCGACGCCGACTATCCGCTGGTGCTTATCACAGGTCGCCAGCTCGAACACTGGCACACCGGCAGCATGACGCGGCGCTCGGAGGTGCTCGATGCCATCGAGCCCGACGCGGTGGCGCTGCTGCACCCGCAGGAACTGGCGCGGCTGGGCGTGCGGCCGGGCGAGCGCATCACCATCACCTCGCGCCGCGGCGCGGTCGGCCTGTACGCGCGCGCCGACGCCGGCATGCCGCCGGGCGCCGTGTTCGCGGCCTTCTGTTGGGCCGAGGCGGCGATCAACAAACTCACCAACCCGGCGCTGGACCCGGTGGCCAAGATCCCCGGCTTCAAATACTGCGCGGTGCGGGTGGCACGCGACGCCGGTGTGCCGGTACAGGACGGTGCCGGTGTCGTGGCGGCCGACGCCTGAGCGCGTCGCAGCCCGGGCCATCACGCTGCTGGCCGCCGGGCTGGTGCTGTGCCCTGCGGCAACGGCGGCGAGCGCACCCTTCCAGGCCCAGATCGTCGACCCGCAGCCGGTGCTGGCGGCGATCGCCGCAGCGCGGCCCATCGACCTGGGAGGTGCCGCCGTCACCGGGCTGGTGCTGCCGCACCACCGCGTCGCCAGCGACCTGATCGCCAGCGGCATGGTCACGGCGGCGCAGGGACCGCGACCCGAGCGCATCGTGATGCTGACGCCGGACCACTTCAAGCGCAGCCCGCGCGCCTTTGCCACCACCGTGCGCGACTTCGACACCGCGTTCGGCGTCGTGCCGGTGGACCGCGTCGCGGCGCGCACGCTGCTGGCCTCCAGCGAAGTGGCGTCGTCGATCCTGTTCGAGCGTGAACACGGCATCGGCGAGCTGCTGCCCTATGTGGGCCGGTTGTTTCCCGGCGTGCCGGTGCTGCCGGTGGCCATCAGTATCCGCTCGACACGCGCGCAGTGGGACCGCCTGGTCGACCGGCTGGCGCCGCTGGTGACGGCGCGCACGCTCATCGTCCAGAGCACCGACTTCAGCCACTACCTGTCGCGCGAGCAGGCGGCGCGGCGCGACCAGCAGATGCTCAACGTCATCGCTGCCGGCGACCTGGCCGCGCTGGCGCGCGCACGGCAGCCGGCGCATATCGATTCACGAGGCGGGCAGTACATCCAGATGCGGCTGCAGCAGCGTGTTTTCGGCGCCCGCCCCATCGTCTACGGCAACCGCAACTCGGCCGACCACGGTGCCACCGCGGCCGACAACACCACGAGCTACGTGGCCCAGGTCTATGCGCCGGGCGCGGCGGCGCGCGTGGTCTTCCCCCCCGGCGAGGCGCGCACGGTGTGCCTGGCCGGCGACACCTTCTTCGGCCGCCACGTCGCCGCCTGGCTGGCGCGGCCGGCGGTGCGCGAGCGGCTGCGCGAGCAGGTGCGGACGCGGCTGCGCGGCTGTCCGCTCGTCGTCAACCTCGAGGGCGTGCTCAGCGCCGACGGCCGCGCCGCCCACCCCCTGCAACTGGCCATGCCGCGTGCCGACACCGTGCAGTGGCTGCAGGAGCTGGGCGTGGTCGCGGTGGGCGTGGCCAACAACCACAGCCACGACCTCGGCGAAGACGCCCACCGCGACAGCGTGGCGCAGTTGCGCGCGGCCGGGCTGCAGGTGCTCGAGAACGGCCACGCCCAGCGCGTCGGCCCGCTGTGGCTGACCGCGCTCAGCGACCTTGACAACAACCCTGCGCCACGCCGCGACCTGCTGGTGCCGCGGCGCATCGGCCGCCTGTCGCCGCCGCACGGCGACGCCGGCCCGGCCCTGGCCTTCGTGCACTGGGGACGCGAGTACGTGGCCCAGCCCGGGCCGCGCGAGCGCGCGCTGGCCGCCGCGCTGCGGGCCGCGGGGGCCGACCTGGTGGTCGGCGCGCATCCGCACCGCGCCAGTGCCGGCGCGGCGCTGTTGGGCGGACTCGACGCGCTCGTCGTGCACTCGCTGGGCAACTTCATCTTCGACCAGCGCGGGCCCCGCGTCTCGGGCGCCGTGCTGCAGCTCAGCGTCTTCGCGCAAGGCACCTGGGCGGCACGGCTGCTGCCGTGGCCCGAGTTGCCCTTGGCCGCCACGCCCTGAGCGTTCAGGAGCGTTGGTCAGCGGCGGCCGGCAGGATCGCGGCGACGGCGAAGACGGCCTGTGCGATCTCCTCGACCAGGTCGCCGCCCTGGCCACCGTCGCGCAGCTGCGCTTCGAGTCGGCGGGCGCAGTCGGCGACCCGCATGGCGCCGACGGTGCCGGCCACACCCTTCAGGTCGTGCACGATGGCCGCGGCGGCGGCGGTGTCGCCGCCGGCCAGGCTGTCGCGCAGGCGTTCGACCTCGTCGATGCCGGAAGCGACGAAGCGGTGCAGCAGGCCGAGGTACTTCTGCACGTTGCCCTGCCAGATCTCGAGCCCGCGGCCGACATCGAAGCCCGGCAGGCGCCGCAGCTCGGCGATCGCGTCGACACCGGGGTCACCGCCGCCGCGGCTGCCGCCGGCGCCGGAGCGGGGCCCGGCGGCGATGCGGCCACGCCCGGCGTTGATGTTCAACCAGTGGCTCAGCGTGTCGAACAGGTTGGCCGGGTCGACGGGCTTGGCGACGAAGTCGTTCATGCCGGCGTCCAGGCAGGCCCGGCGATCCTCGTCGAAGGCGTTCGCGGTCATGGCCAGTATCGGTACCTGGCCGCGACCCGGCAGCGCACGGATGGCGCGCGTCGCCGCCAGTCCGTCCAGGCGCGGCATCTGCACGTCCATCAGGATCAGGTCGTAGTCGTTGTCGCGCGCCAGCTCGACGGCCTGCAGGCCGTCCGCGGCCGTGTCGACGGCCAGGGCGACGCCGTGCAGCAGTTCGAGCGCCACTTCGCGGTTGACGGGGTTGTCCTCGGCCAGCAGGACACGGGCGCCGGCGTGGCGCAGCGGCGGCGGCATTCCGGCCACCGACTTGGCAGCAGCAGGCGGCACCGGGTCGATGCCGTGGCCACGCGACAGCAGCGCCGTGAACCAGAAGGTGCTGCCGCGCCCGGGCTCGCTCTGCACGCCGACCTCGCCACCCATGAGCGTGGCCAGGTGCTTGGTGATGGCCAGCCCCAGCCCGGTGCCGCCGAAGTGGCGCGTCGTCGAGGCGTCGGCCTGCTGGAAGGCCCGGAACAGCGTGTCCAGGTGCTCGGCGGCGATGCCGATGCCGCTGTCCTGGACTTCGAAGCGCACACGCAGGCCGGCGTCGGTTTCCTCGAGCAGCCTGGCGCGCACGGCGACTTCACCGTGCTCGGTGAACTTGATGGCGTTGGCGGCGTAGTTGAGCAGGGCCTGGCGCAGCCGCGTGGCGTCGCCGCGCAGCCAGGTCGGCACCGCGTCGCCGTCGACAGTGACCTTGATGCCCTTGGCATCGGCCTGCCCGGCGATCATCGAACCGATGGCGTCGAGGATCGCCGACAGGTGGAAGTCGGTCTGCTCCAGCTGCAGGCGGCCGGCTTCGATCTTCGACAGGTCCAGGATGTCGTTGATGATGCTCAGCAGATGGCGACCGGCGGCGTCGATCTTGTCCAGGCGCAAGGCCTGGTCCGCACTCACCCCGGACTGCCGCACGAGGTAGGTCAGCCCGACGATGGCATTCATGGGCGTGCGGATCTCGTGGCTCATGTTGGCCAGGAACTCGCCCTTGGCGCGGTTGGCCGCCTCGGCGCGCTCGCTGGCCTCGGCGAGTTGCGCCGTGCGCAGGCGCACGAGTTCCTCCAGGTGATGGCGGTGGCGCTGCAGTTCCTCGTCCGCACGCAGCCGCTCGGTGACGTCGTGCGCCAGCACGAGTTCGGCCGCACGGTCGCCGAAGTTCAGCGTGTGCGCAGTGATCTCGACGAAGATCGTGCTGCCGTCCTTCTTGAGGTGGCGCCAGACATTGCCCCCGTTGTAGCCCGCTCCGGGGGCCGGAATCGAACCCAGGAGGCGCGGCACGTCCTCGGGCGGCCGGATGTCGCGGATGGTCATGGCGAGGAACTGCTCGCGGCTGTAACCGTAGTGCACGATGGCGGCGTCGTTGACGGCCAGGAATGCCAGCGTCTCGATGTCGTAGACCCACATCGGATGCGGATTGCTTTCGAACAGCGTGCGGTAGCGGCCCTCGCTCAGGCGCAAGGTCTGCTCGGCCGCGTGCTGCGCCGCGGCGGCGTCGTCGAGCGAGCGTCGGACGGCCTCGATCTCGATGATTCCGGCGCCAGGTCTGGCGCTGGCGTACCCAGCCGTGGTGAGGGTGGCCACGGCTCGCGAAAGGCGCCGGCTGGCGCCGTAGCCGGCCAGCAGGCTCACCAGCGTCACGCCCACGACCGCCGTGGCCAGCGTTGCCGTGGCGGAGGCGATGGGTGCGGCCAGCACCGAGCGCGGGACCTCGAGGACCAGCGACCACGGCGTGACCGTCGACTTGTAGGTGAAGCGGCCGTCGCGCGTGTCGCGTGCGGGTGCGGCCTGCGCCTGCGGCGGCGACCTGCGCGCGATGAGCTCGCCGGTACCGTCGAGCAAGCTGACCGACCAGCCAGCGGGCATCGCAACGGCGTCGAGCGTGCGCTGCAGCAGCTGCGTCTCGACGGTGTTGACCAGCAGGTGCGTGGTCCGCGTCTGGCGAACCACCGGCGCCACCAGCGCGACCAGCAGCTCGTTGGCGATCGGCCCCGTGAACAGGTCGCCGACGGCCGGCTGTCCCGTGGCCAAGGTCTGTGACGCCGCAGCGTGGCCGCGCGGTCTGGGCAGGCTGGGCAGCGGCGTGCCGGGCCGCACGCGCGTATTCAGCAGCATGTGCAAGTCGAGGTCGGCGAGGATCACGTGTCCGCCGTAGATCTTGCTGAAGCCCAGGGCCTCGGCATGGAAGTCGGCCCAGCGCGCGGGTTCGTCGAGCAGCGGCGACGAGGCCAGCAGACGCAGCCCGGCGAGATGCCCCGAGATCAGGCGATCGACGGCCTGCCCGATGTTGGTGACGCGGTCGGCGGCTTCGCCGTCGCGTTGCGTCTGCAGCGTGCGCACGGTGTCGTAGGCGAAGTAGCCGGCCAGGGCGACGAGCGGCGCCACGCACAGCCAGATCAGCCGGAACAGGTAGGCGTGCAGCGACATGCTCAACCCATCCAGCGCGATACGGCACGGCGGCTGCGGGTCGGACGTCGGGCAGTGTCGTTCACGAAGGCTCCCGCAACGCGTGCGCTCGACCCGCCGTTTTCACCCGGCCCCGGTTCGAGGCAAGGATCACGGCACGGTAGGCTCGCTCGCATTCTCCGGCTGTCACTGCAACGCACGAAATGCGCTGGATCAAGTCCCCGCGACATCGCAGCCTATCGCACCTGCCGCGCCTCGCCGCTGTCCATTCGTGGCAGGAAGAAGAGCAGCTCGATCGGCGCCGACACCGCAAGCCGCCCGTCGGTCATCTCCATCACCAGCCTGAAGCGGTGCTGCGACGACCGCGCGGCGTCGAGCGTCAGCTCGTAGCGGCGGTTCTCGCCCGGCCCGACACGCGGGCGCAGCGGCAGCGGCAGCCGGTACTGCAAACGGTCCAGCGCCAGCGTGATGGCACTGAAGCCCGACTCCTCGGGCCCGGCGGCACCCATCTCGGGCGCCTCGCCGGTGTCGAACTTGAACAACTGCAACTCGACGTCGACCGGGTGTTCGCGCTGTTGCACGGCGTTGGCGCTGTCACGCCACTGGTAACTCAGGGTGCCGATCAGGCGCGTCAGCACCTGGTCGTCGCGCAGGTAGGCGATGTCCCCCAGCCGGCCCAGCGGCATCTGCATGCCGAGTCGTTGCAGGCAGCTGCGCACCTGCGCCACCGAAGGGCACCGCGGCGACTGCCGTTGCAGCTGCGGCAGCGCCGGGCTGATGGCCGCCATCGCGCGCACCGGCGAGACCTCGACGCTGCCCAGCGTGCCCAGCGCCAGCCGGAAGGTTTCCGAGGCCGGCCGGTCGCGCCCGAAGGCAAAGCTCAGCTGCGCGTTCAGCGCCGCGCCCCAGCCGTGGTTGCGCAGGTCGAAGGCCTCGCTGCCCCAACTGCCCAGGTGCATGAAGGGCTGGCGGTCGGTGATGCTCGAGGCCACCTCCAGGTAGGCGGCCTGCACCTGAGCCGGTGAGCCGCCTTCGTTGCTCACGTCGACGACCAACAGCACGGGGGCGAACTGCGTCGCGCTCTCGAAGCCGTCGGCCAGTTCGCGGCCGAGCACGAACCGTCCCTTCCAGCGCTGCATGATCTCGTCGGAATCGAGCCGCAGTTCCAGCCCCTCGGGACCCGGCCGCATGCGGTAGGCAAAGCCCCTGAAGCCGGCGCCGGCGTCGATGCGCTGCTTGGCCAGCGCATTGCGCCGCTGGTCAACGAAGACCTGCAGCCGGACGCCGCCCGGCAAGGGGCGCAGCGCCGGCACGACACCCTGCGCCAGCGTCGCCGGCGGCGCGGCGCCGCACAGCAGCGCGGCCAGCAGCCACGGCGACGCGACCAGGGACCACAGCGCTCGGTACGGCATGACGCTCTCCCGTGGGTGCCTCGCGGGCACAATCGCCATCCAGTACAGCACAGTCGCCCGCAGCGGGCAAGAACGTCTGTCACCCAGCGCCCGGCACCGATGGCCCGCATCTTCGTTTCGCACTCGAGCCACGACAACGCGGTCGCCGCGGACATCATGCAGTGGCTGCGAACGCTCGGCTTCGACAACGCCTTCCTCGACATCGACGAACGCCGGGGCATCGCGCCGGGCGAACGGTGGGAAGCGCGGCTGTACGAGGAGCTCAGCGCCTGCAGCGCCGTGGTGCTGCTGGTGACCCCGAACTGGCTGGCCAGCAAGTGGTGCTTTGCCGAATTCGTGCAGGCGCGGGCCACCGGCAAGGCCATCTTCCCGATCATCATGACGCCCGACGGCGGGCAGATGTTCGCCGGCGACCTGCAGCGCGTGGACTTCACCGCCGACCGCGAGAGTGGCCAGCGCCGGCTGGCGCAGCGCCTGAAGGACCTGGCGCTGGACGTGCAGAGCGGCTTCGAGTGGGACCCGCGGCGGCCGCCTTACCCGGGCCTGGCGGCCTTCGAACGCGAGGATGCGGCGGTCTACTTCGGCCGCGACGCCGAGGTGCGCGAACTCATCGACCGCCTGCGCGCGCGCCGCACGATGGGCGGTGCGCGCATGGTGGTGGTGCTCGGCGCCTCGGGGTCGGGCAAGTCTTCGCTGGTGCGCGCCGGCGTGCTGCCGCGGCTGGCCAGGTTCGAGACCGACTTCGTCCCGCTGCCACCGCTGCGACCGGGCGACGCGCCCGTCGCGGAATTGGCCAAGTCGCTGGCCGAGGCGCTGGGCCGGCCGGCGCAGTGGGCCGACCTGCGCGAGCGGCTGCAGCACGGCGACGCCGCGCTGCCGGCACTGTTCACCGACGTGCTGATGGCCGCCGGCCGCCGCGAGGCCACGGTGCTGGTGACCGTGGACCAGGCCGAGGAGCTGTTCACGACCACGGCGCCGACGGCCCGCGCGCGTTTCGAAACGCTGCTGCGGCAGGCCATGCAGGCGCAGGCGCTGGTGCTGCTGACGCTGCGCTCCGACCAGCTCGGCGCGCTGCAGAGCTGGGCGCAGGGGGTCGGCGCATTCGAGCAGTTCTCGCTGCCGCCGCTGCCGGCGTCGCGGCTGTCGCAGGTCATCGAGGGCCCGGCGCGTGTCGCCGGCGTGGCCATCGCGCCGGGCGTGGTCGACGCCGTGATGCACGACGCCGGCGGTGCCGACGCGATGCCGCTGCTGGCCTTCACGCTGCGTGAACTGTGGAGCCGGGCGCAGGCCGATGCCGGCGTCGACGGGCCGGTGATCCGCCTGGCCGACTACGCCGCGCTCGGTGACGCCGCGCATGGGCTGAACCCGCTGGAAAACGCCGTCAGCCGCCGCGCCGACGAGCTGGCGGCGGCGTGGCCCGCGGACGGCACGCTGCGGCGCGCGGTGCGCGAGGCTTTCGTCGGCGCGCTGGCGCGCATCGACGACAGCGGCGTGTTCGGCCGCCGCGCCGCCGACTGGGACGAGATCGAAGCCCTGGCGCAGGGCGCTCTGCAGGCTTTCGTGCAGGCGCGGCTGCTGGTCGTGCGCAGCGGCAGCGACGGCCGGCCCAGCGTCGAAGTGGCGCACGAGGCGCTGCTGCGCAAGTGGCCGCTGCTGGTGCGCTGGCTCGACGAGGAGCGCAGTTTCCTGCTCGGCCGGCTGCAATTGCAGCGCGCCTTGGCCGACTGGCAGGAGGCGCAACCGGGCCAGCGTGACTCCGCGCTGCTGCAGGGCTTGATGCTGGCGCGCGCGCGCGTCTGGCTGGCCGAAAAGCCCGGTGCGCTGAGCCCGGCGCAGCGCGACTACATCGCCGCCAGCGTGGCGCGCGCCGACGCGCTGCATCGTGCCGTGCGGCGGGGGGGGGGGGGGGGGGGGGGGGGGGGGGGGGCGCGGCGGGGGGGGGGGGGGCGGGGCGGGGGCGGGGGGGGGGGGCGCGC
>CAYJOA010000005.1:51277-55973 GCA_964371495.1 uncultured Rubrivivax sp. | reverse complement strand
GTGGTGGCCGTCGTGGCCGGCCTCGGCGTGTACCTGCAGCAGGCGCGCCAGGCGGCGTCGGCGCTGGCGCTGGATGTCGAGGCCAATCTGTGGCTGCAGCGCTCGGCTGCCGCACTGGCGTTGGGCCAGCCCGACCGCGCGCTGGCCCAGGCGGCGCAGGCTTACGCCGTGCTGCCGTCCGAGAAAACGCGGTCGGCGGTCTGGCAGGCCGGCGTCGCCATGGCGCCTGCGCTGGCCTTCAGCTTCCCTGCGGTGGCGCGCGACGGCACGCCGGCACGGGCCACGACGGTGGGCGCGGTGTCGGCGCTGGCCTGGGAGGCGTCGATGGAGGGCCTGCTGGTGGGCGACCGCGCCGGCACGCTGCAGGGCCTGCGTTTCACCCCCGCGCCTGCGCTCACGGCGCTGGCCGCCGAGCGCCGCGGACCGGCCAGCAAGGACCGGCCGGAGGCCGTGCTCGCGCTGCAGCGGCTGGCCGACGGGTCGCTGCTGGCGGTGCTGGAGGACGGCCGCATCCTGCGCCAGCGCAGCGCCGGCGCGCCCTGCGACCTGGCCGGGCAGGTCGACGCCCTGGCGGCGGCCGCGGTCAGCGAAACCGGTGACGGCCTGCTGGTGCTGACGCAGTCCGCACGCCAGGCGCACTGGGTGCGCTGCGCGCCGGGCGGCGGCTGCCGACTGCAGGAGGCGCTGAGCGGTCTCGGCGCGGTGACCACCATCGCGCTCGAAGCGCGCAGCGGGCAGCTGGCGGTGGCCGACGAGTCGGGTCGCCTGCTCGTCGGCAGCAGCGCCGAGCCCGCGGCACTGCGCCCGGTTCGTGTCGACTGGCCGGCCGCCACCCGCGTCCACGCGCTGGCGCTGCGCGCCGACGGCCAGCGCCTGGCGGTGGCCGGCAGCACCGGCGAGGTGGTCGTGCTCGACGCCGACGATCGTGAGCTGGCGCGGCTGTCGACGCAGGGCGCGGCGGTGCAGCGCCTGGCCTGGTCGCCGGACGGCCGGCTGCTGGCCGGCGACTGCGAGGTCGAATCGCTGTGCGTGTGGCGCAGCGCGGCCGACGGCAGCCTGTCCTTGGCCACCGTGCTGGCGGTGCGCGGCGGCGGTGCCGGTGCGCTGGCCTGGTCGGGCGACGCGCGGCGGCTGGCCGCCGGTGACCTGGGCGGCCGCCTGCACGTCTGGGACCTGGCTGCGGCGCCGGGTCGCGCCGCGGTGCTGCGTGCCGCAGGCGTGGGGCCGCTGGCCGACATCGACGTGCACGCCGATGGCCGGCGCATCGTCGCTGCCGACGTGCGCGGCCGAGCCGTCGTCTGGGACCTGCCCTCGCAGCAGGTGCAGCAGCGCCTGGCGCACGCGCTGGCCGGCGAAACACGCAGCGTGCGTTTCCACCCCGTGCAGCCGCGGCTGGCGCTGGCCACGCTCGGCGGCGGTGTCGCCGTCCTTGGGCTCGATGCGGCAGCCGAGCCGACGCTTCTGGAGGGGTCGATCGAGGTGCTGCGCTGGCAGCCCGCGACGGGCCGCCTGCTTACCGGCGGCCAGGACGGCGTGCTGCGCAGCCATGCCGTGGGCACCGGACAGGCCGAGGCGCTGCCCGAGCCCCACGCCGACGCCGTGATCGCGATGGCCGTGGCACCGGCGGCGAGCGGCTCGGCGCCGCTGGTTTTCACGGCCGACACGCGCGGCGTCGTCAGGTCGCACGGCGCCGAGACCGCGACCGTGGCGACGGCGGTCAACGCGGCCGGCCGGCCTTTCGGCGTCGGATCGCTGTCGTTCAGCGCCGACGGCCTGGCCTGGCTGGCCAGCGGCAACAGCGGCGAAGTGCTGGTCTTCGACCGCATCACGCGCCAGTTGCGCGCCCGCCTGGACACTGGCGCCGACCAGGTGAATGGCGCCGCCTACAGCCCGGACGGCCGTCACATCGCCGCCATCGACAACGTCGGGCGTCTGCACGTTTGGCAGGCCGACAGCCTGCGCGCCCAGGCCTCGCTGTGGCTGCGCAACGAGCCTGGCCGCGTCGGCACCGACGGCTTCGGCCTCGTCGGCCAGCTGCGCGGGCTGGCCTGGCTGCCCGATTCGCGGCGCGTTGCCATCGCCAGCCAGTCGGGCGTCGTGATGGTGCTCGCGGTGCCCACCGAGGACTGGCTGGCGCCCACCCCGGTGCGCTGAGGCAGCCGCCGCGCGGCAGCGTGCGTGGCGCCTAAACCGCCAGCCGTCGTGCGGCCTCGCCGCCCAGGCCGCGCAGGAAAGCCTCGCAACGCGCCAGCTGCTCCAGGCTCACGTATTCGTCGGCCTGATGCGCCTGGTTGATCGAGCCCGGGCCGCAGACCACGGTGGACATGCCGGCGCGCTGGAACAGCCCGGCCTCGGTGCCGAAGGCCACCAGCGTCGTCTGCGGGCTGCCGGTCAGCGCCAGCGCCAGCCGCACCGCAGCTTCGTCGGGGCGGGCCTGGAAGGCGGGCATGTCGGCGATGGCCTCGAAGTGGAAACCCGCACTCGGCTCCACCGCCTTCATCAAAGGCTCCAGCGTGGCCGCGTGCTCGGTGACGCGGCGCTGCAGCGCCGCCACGTCGCGGCCCGGCAGGTTGCGGAATTCGTAGTGCACGCGGCAGTCCTCGGGCACCACGTTGTCGGCGATGCCACCTTCGATCACGCACACGGCCGAGGTCGAGTAGGGCACGTCGAAGCCCTCGAAACGCGGCTCGTTCGCGCGCAGCTCGTCGCCGATGTCGGCGATGTGCGCGACCAGCCGCGCCGCGGCCTCGACGGCGTTCACCGACAGCGGCGTCAGCGACGAGTGTGCCGCCTTGCCGCGCACGCAGCAGCGCCAGCGGTAGACGCCCTTGTGCGCGATCGCCGGCACCATGGCGGTGGGCTCGCCGACGATGCACAGCCGCGGCGCCACGCCGGCTTCACGCAGGTCGGCAATGAGGCCGCGCACGCCGAAGCCGCCCACTTCCTCGTCGTAGCTGAAGGCGAAGTGCAGCGCGTAGGGCAGGTCGGCAGCCAGCCAGGCCGCGGTCTGCGCCACGACGAGGCCGATCCAGCCCTTCATGTCGGCACTGCCGCGGCCGTACAGGCGCGCGTTGCGCACCTCCGCCGACAGCGGGTCGACGCTCCAGTCCTGGCCATCCCAGGGCACGGTGTCGGTGTGGCCCGACAGCACCAGACCGCCCGGCTTGCCCGCGCCGAGCGTGGCAAACAGGTTGGCCTTGCGCCGCTCTTCGTCCCAGGTCAGGCGCAGCGGCACGCCCAGCGTGCGCAGGTGGTCGGTGATGCATTCGATGAGTGGCAGGTTGCTGTTGCTGCTCACGGTGTTCATGCGCACCAGGCGCTGCGCCCAGCTCAGGGCTTCGGGGCTCGGGGTGTGGGTGTCCATGGCCGCAATGTAGCGGCTAGCATCGAGCCATGGATGCCCAGTCCGTGCCTGTACTCGCCGTCGACCGCGCAGCCATCGCCGCGGCGCGGCGCCGCATCGCCGGCCACCTGCGCCGCACGCCGCTGCTGCGCCTGCCCGGCGCGGCGCTGGGCATCGATGTCGCCGAACTGTGGCTCAAGCTCGAACACCTGCAGCTCGCGGGCAGCTTCAAGGCGCGCGGCATGTTCAACCGTCTGCTGTCGCTGCCGATCCCGGCCGCCGGCGCCGTCATCGCCTCCGGTGGCAATGCCGGCATTGCCGCGGCCGCTGCGGCGCGTGCGCTGGGCGTGCCCTGCGAGGTCTTCGTGCCCGAGCTCGCCAGCCCCGCCAAGCGGCAGCGGCTGGCCGACCTGGGGGCGGCGGTGTTCGTGCAAGGTGCCGCCTACGCCGATGCGCTGGCGGCCTGCCTGCGGCGCCAGCAGGAGACCGGCGCGCTGCTCATGCATGCCTACGACCAGGCCGAAGTGGTGGCCGGTGCCGGCACGCTGGCGGCCGAGATCGAGGACGAGGCCGGGCTGCCGGACCGCGTGCTCGTCAGTGTCGGCGGCGGCGGGCTGGTCGCCGGCATCGCGGCCTGGTTTGCGGGTCGCACGCGTGTCGAGGCGCTGGAGCCGCGCGGCGCGCCCACTCTGCACGCCGCGCACGCGGCCGGCGTACCGGTGGACGTGGCGGTGTCGGGACTGGCCGCCGACGCCCTGGGCGCGCGGCGCATCGGCAGCATCGCCTGGCCGATCTGCCAGCGTTACGTTGCCGCGGCGCACCTGGTCGACGACGCGGCCATCGACGCCGCGCAAGGCCAGCTGTGGCGCGACCTGCGGCTGGCGGTCGAGCCGGCCGCGGCGCTGCCGCTGGCGGCGCTGGTCTCGGGCACGGTACGGCCGGCACGACACGAACGCGTGGTGCTGGTCCTGTGCGGGGCCAACTTCGACCCGGCCACGCTGTAGGTCCTGCCGCCACCAGCGCCAGCCGAGCAAACCCGGTGCGGCCCGAAGGCTCAGCCGGGCGCTGTGCTCAAGCGAGCTTGCCCAAGGTCCCCGTGGCTTCGGCGAGCAGGTAGTAGAAAGTGACCCGGCTCTTCTGCGGCGTCGCCTTCATCTTCTGCACGACCGCCTTGATGCCGGCGTCGGCAGCGCCTGGCGCCAGCCCGAGCTTCTTGGCAGCAAAGCCGTCACGAACCGTGCTCAGCTCATCGGTATCCGTTGCCGACACCAGCGAGGAGTCGGCATTGCGCAGTGCGATGCCGCAGTACTTCACGATGGCAGCCACCGCCGCCTCGTTGACCTCGGCCGTGTA
>CAYJOA010000005.1:38656-51177 GCA_964371495.1 uncultured Rubrivivax sp. | reverse complement strand
GCGCTCGGTCTGGGTGCCAGCATGTCTTCGGGCAACACCGACAGCCGCAACCTGTCGCTCACCGCCGATGCCGTGCGTGCCACCGACCAGAACAAGACCTCGCTTTACGGCAACGCGCAGTACGCGCGCTCGGACGGCGTGACGACGGCCGAGCAAGTGCGCCTGGGAGGCCGTCAGGACCACAACCTGGGCCGTGCCTATTTCGCCTTCGGCGGGCTGGACCTGGAGCGCAACACGTTCTCGAACCTGAAGGTTCGCGCTCAGCTCAGCGGCGGCCTGGGCTGGCACGCGGTGAAGTCACCGACGACGACATTCGACCTCTTCGGCGGCCTGAGCTACACCAGCGACAAGTACTTCAACGCCACCTTGATCGATGGCCACGACCGCAGCACGTACGACTACGTCGGCCTTCTGCTGGGCGAGGAGTCGACGCACGAGCTGACCGCGACGACCAGCGCCAAACAACGCCTGGTCCTGGTGCCCAACCTCAGGAACCGGGGCGAATACCGTGCCAACTGGGACGCCGGCCTGGCGGTCGCGATGAGCAAGGCCATGAACCTCAACGTCGGCTTCTCGGTGGCCCACAACAGCGATCCCGGCCCGGGCCGCAAGTCGACCGATACCCTGCTCACCACCGGTGTGTCGATGAAGTTCGAATGAGCTGGCGCGTCGCTCGACGGCGCCCGGCACGACCGCGGCGGCAGCGTCTGCCGGACCGGCGCACGCCCCCGGGGTGACGGCGCAGCCTGTGTCAGGGCATCATCGGCGCCCGCTCCCAGCATGCCGGCCATGAACCCGACCCCAGTGCGTTTCATCCAGGTACCGAGCCCCCCCCTCGCCGACCCGCGCGCCGAACTGGCCTCGGGTCTGCTGCAGCAGCCGGCAGCGGTGGCGCCCAAGTTCTTCTACGACCGGCTCGGATCGGCCCTGTTCGCGGCCATCACCGCATTGCCGGAGTACTACCCGACACGCACCGAGGCTGCCATCTTCGCGGCCCACCAGTCCGACATGGCCGCGGCGCTGACGGCGCATATCGGCCCGCGGTGCACGCTGGTCGATCTGGGCGCCGGCGACGGTGCCAAGGCGGCGCGCCTGTTCGCGGCGCTGCAGCCGGCGCGCTACGTCGCGGTGGACATCTCGGTCGACTTCATGCAGGACGCGCTGCGCGGCTTGCAGCAACGCTTCCCGGCCATCGAGATGGTCGGCGTCGGCCTGGACTTTTCACTGCAGCTGGACCTGCCCGCCGGCGTGCTGGACGGCCCGGCGCTGCTGTTCTACCCGGGGTCGAGCATCGGCAACTTCGGCCCCGCAGCCGCGCTGCGCCTGCTGCGACAGGCGCGCGCAGCGGCGCAGGGCGGGGCGTTGCTGATCGGCGTCGACCTGGTCAAGCCGCGCGAGCCGCTCGAAGCCGCCTACGACGACGCGCTCGGCGTCACGGCGGCTTTCAACCTGAACCTGCTGCGCCATGTGAACCACGTGCTCGGTAGCGACTTCGACGTGCGCGACTGGCGCCACGTGGCCTTCTTCGATGCCGACGCCTCGCGCATCGAGATGCACCTGCAGGCGCGGCGTCCACATGCGGTGCGCTGGCCGGGCGGCGAACGCCGTTTCGACGACGGCGAGCGCATCCATACCGAGCATTCCTACAAGTGGACCCGTGCCGGCTTCGAGGCCCTGCTCGGCGACGCCGGCTACAGCGGTGTGCGCAGCTGGACCGACGAGCGCGGCTGGTTCGCGGTCATGCTGGCATTTGCCGGCTGAACGCCGCCGTCACGGCGCGCAGCTGCGAAAGCCGGCGTAGATGTCGTTGCGCTCGGGGGCGTAGAAGTTGCGGTAGCGCGGGTGACGCAGGCGTGGCTGGGTGGCCAGCGACGCCCCGCGCAGCACGCGACGCTGGCCGAACCAGGGTGCCGAGTAGGCGCGGTAGGGATGCGGCGTGAAGCCGGCGTAGGGCACGAAGTCGCTCGCCGTCCATTCCCAGACCTGGCCCCAGGCAAATTCGCCAGGTCGCTCGACGGCGGCACGCTCCCATTCGGCTTCGCCGGGCAGCCGCCGGCCGGCCCAGGCACACCAGGCCGCGGCCTCGTGGCCGCTGAGGTGGCAGGCCGGCAGCGCCAGGTCGAGCTCGACCCAGCGGCCCCAGCGCCGCTGCTGCCAGGCGCCGTCGTGGCGGCGCAGGTAGCGCGGCGCCACCAGCCGCTGCGCGGCCAGCCAGGCGAGCGCGGCGCCGGGCCACCACTGCGGCTGCGTGTAGCCGCCCGCTGCCACGAAAGGCAGGTACTCGGCCCAGCTCAGCACGCGGCTGTCGATGCGGCAGGCCACCGCGTCGACGGCGTGGGCCGCCAGCTCGTTGTCGAAGGCGAATCCCGCGCCGTCGTGGCCGACGCGGAAACGGCCGGCTGCCAGGGCGACCTCGGCCCGCTCTCCGGCCGTCGCAGAAGGTTGCCAGCGTGCATCGTCGACGGGCAGATCCAGGGCCTGCGCCATGTACAGCGCCGCCTCGTGGTGCATGTCCTCGTGCATCAGGGCCAGGCGGAAGAAATACAGCGTGTCGTCGCCGGCCGGCGTTGCGGCGAGCAGCGCGAGGGTCTGCTCGAGCTGCGTCGCGAGCTCGGCGCGCGTCGTGTCGGCGTCGGGCAGCGGCAGCAACCAGCGGCTGTCGTGGGCCACGAGGCTGGAGTTGTACAGCGCGTCGGCGTTCGTGCGCAGCGGGGCGGTGCGCGGTGCGTCGGGGTCGGCCAGCGGGCCTCGGTGGCGCGCCGGGAAACGGCCGATCCAGTACTCCTGGAACCACCCCACGTGCCCGAGCTCCCACAGCGGCGGATTCAGCTCGGCGCGCAGCGGCACGGTCATCAAGGTGGCCGCCAGGCCACGGGCATAGGCGTCGAAGGTGGCCAGCGTGTCGCGGCGCGAGTCGCGCAAGGCGGCCGCGAGTTCTGCCGCGCCCGCGCGTCGCAGGTCATGCAGTGGCATCGGCGTGGCCATCATTCGCAGTAAGCTCGCATCGTGAGTCGACTCCGCATCGCGCTCGTCACGCCCGCGGTGGCCGCGGCCAACAACGGCAACTGGCAGACGGCGCGGCGCTGGGCGCATTTTCTGAGTGCCCCCAGGGCCGGGCCGGGCCGGCCCGCCCCCCGCGGGGGTTCGGGCAAAGTGGCGGAGCCACAGTTGCCCGAGAGCGCACTGTACCGGGTGCGGTGCAGCGCCGACTGGCAGGCCGGCGACGAGGCGCTGATGATCGCACTGCACGCGCGCCGCTCGGCGCCGTCGATCGCCGCCTGGCGCCAGGTGCACCCCGGCCGGCCGCTGGTGGTCGTGCTGACGGGCACCGACCTCTACCGCGACATCGCCAGCGACGCCGCGGCGCAGCGCTCGCTCGAACTCGCCGACCGCCTGGTCGTGCTCAACGAGTGCGGTCTCGCGGCGCTGCCGGCGCCGCTGCGGCCCAAGGCACGCATCTGCCTGCAGTCGGCGCCGCCGCGGCGGCCGCAGGCCAAGACCGGCCGCCACCTGCGGGCGCTGATGGTCGGGCACCTGCGCGAGGAGAAGTCGCCGCGCACCTACTTCGACGCAGCCCGCCGGCTGGCGCAGCGCAGGGACATCCGGCTCGACCACATCGGCGGCGCGCTCGACCCGGTGCTGGCCGACGAGGCGCGGGCGCTGATGCAGGTGCAGCCGCGCTACCGCTGGCTGGGCGAGCTGCCGCATGCCGCGACGCGCGAACGCATTCAGCGCGCGCACGTGCTGGTGCACGCCAGCCGCATGGAGGGCGGCGCGCACGTGGTGATCGAGGCCGTGACCAGCGGCACGCCGGTGCTCGCCTCGCGCATCGACGGCAACGTCGGCCTGCTCGGCGCGGCCTACGGGGGCTACTTCGAGCCCGGTGACGCTGCCGGCCTGTCGACCCTGCTGCAGCGCGGGCGCGACGATCCGTCTATGCTCGCAGCGTTGGCCGGGCAGTGCGCCTTGCGTGCACCGCTGTTCGACCCCGCGCGCGAGCGCCACACCCTGCAAACGCTGCTGGCCGAACTGCTGCCACAGCGTTCCTCCGGAGACCGCCGATGAACGCCCCCGACAGACCCATGGAACCCCGCCTGACCTCGCTGTCGCACGGCGGCGGCTGTGGCTGCAAGATCGCCCCCGGCGTGTTGTCCGAGATCCTCAAGGGCACCGCCGGCATGGCCATGCCCAAGGAGCTGCTGGTCGGCATCGAGACCGCCGACGACGCCGCCGTCTACCAGCTCAACGAAGAGCAGGCGCTGATCGCCACCACCGACTTCTTCATGCCCATCGTCGACGACCCGTTCGACTTCGGCCGCATCGCCGCCACCAACGCCATCAGCGACGTCTACGCCATGGGTGGGCGGCCGATCATGGCGCTGGCACTGGTGGGCATGCCGATCAACGTGCTGTCGACGCAGACCATCGGCCGCATCCTCGAAGGCGGCATGTCGGTGTGCCGTGCCGCGGGCATCCCCATCGCCGGTGGCCACACCATCGACTCGGTGGAGGCGATCTACGGGCTGGTGGCGATGGGCCTGGTGCACCCCCAGCGCGTCAAGCGCAACGCCGACGCTCTGCCCGGCGACGTGCTGGTGCTGGGCAAGCCGCTGGGCGTGGGCGTGATGTCGGCGGCGCTGAAGAAGGAACAGCTCGGCGCTGCCGGTTACGCACAGATGATTGCCACGACGACCCAGCTCAACACACCCGGCCCCGACCTCGCCGCGTTGCCGGGTGTGCATGCGCTGACCGACGTCACCGGCTTCGGCCTCGCCGGCCACCTGCTGGAAATTGCACGCGGCGCCGGCGTCCAGGTGCACATCGACTGGGCGCGGGTGCCGCTGCTGGCCGGCGTGCGCGAGCTGGCGTCGCAAGGCCTGGTCACCGGTGCCTCGGGCCGCAACTGGGCCGGCTACGGCGCGCAGGTGGCGCTGCCGGACGGCTACGCGGCGCCCGACCAGGCCTTGCTGACCGACCCGCAGACCAGCGGCGGGCTGCTGGTGTCGTGCGATCCGGCAGTGCTGGGCGAAGTGCTGGCGGTCTTCCGCCGCCACGGTTTCGACGCCGCTGCCGCCATCGGCGAGATCACCGCCGCCGCGCCCGCCGCGCCCGCTGTCGTGGTTCGCTGACCGAGGCCCAGGAACGCCTTCACCGCTGCCACCGTGCGCGCCGGGTCTTCCTCGTGCGGCACATGGCCGAGCTCGTCGAACACGACGAGCCGGCTGCCGGGAATCTGCTGCTCGAAAACGCGCCCCACCGGCAGCGGGATGAAGCGGTCGCGTCCACCCCACAGGATCAGTGTCGGCTGCCTGATGCCGGCGATGCGTTCGGCGTGCTCGCCGCGCACCACCTGCTGCAGCCGCAGCGCCAGTGCGCGCCGGTTGCCGGTGCGCAGCGCCAGCTCGAAGTGGCGGTCGACGAGTTCGGAGGTCACGCGGGCCGGGTCGCCGTAGACGTCGACCAGACCCTGCGCCACCAGCGATCGCGGCAGCACCCATTCGACGACGCGGTTGACGAGCGGCACACGAGCGATCAGGAAACCCAGCGGCACCGACTTCGGCGTGAACTCGGGTCCCGCCGCGTCCACCAGCACCAGTGCCGCCACCCGGTCGGGGGCCATGGCCGCCATGCGCCAGGCGACCTCGCCGCCCAGCGAATTGCCGCCGACGACGGCGCGCGGCACCTTCAGCGCATCGAGCAGGTCGAAGACGAAGCGGGCGTAGCTGTCGCCGTGGTAGTCGTCGGGTTTGTAGCGTCCGCTGAAAGGCCCGGTGAGGCCGAAGCCCGGCAGGTCGAAGGTGATGACGCGGCGTTGACCCTTGAGCGCGCCGACCCAGCCCTCCCAGGTGTGCAGGCTGGACGAGGTGCCGTGGATCAGCACCACGGGCAGCGGGTCGTTGCGTGGACCCTGGTCGCGCAGGTGCACGACCTGGCCGTGGACGTCGATGAAGTCCGACGGCGGCGGCGCCCAGCGCGCCACCAGCGTCTGCACCTCGCGGTCGGGTGCCCGCGACAGCGACAGCGCCAGCGCCGTCAGCAGCAGCAGCGCGCCGGCGACGCGCAGCAGCACCGCGATCACGCAGCGACCCCTGCCAGCGTGGCGTCGGGCGCCCGGCGCCCGTCGGACACGAAACAGCGCCGCAGCGTGGCGGCATCGACCGCCGACGCTCGGACGCTGCCCTCCAGGCCACCGGCCACTGCGGCCCGCTGCGGGCGGTCGCGCAACGAGGGGCCGTCGTCGATGTCGAGCGAACGGCAGGCGGCGATCACGCGCACGGAGAGCATGGCGCGGATTGTAGGTAGCGCACCCGGCGCGTTCGTACCCGCAGCGCGAACGGATTCAGCGCTCGTACATCAGGCGCAACGCCAGCCGCCGTTCAGCCGCCGGCAGCAGCAGCACTTCCTTGATCAGCGCGGTGGCCAGATCGCAGCGCGGGCCGCGGCCCTCGGCTTGCGCCTGGCGCCCCAGGCCTTGCAGCAGGGCCGGGGCGCGATCGCCCAGCGTGCGCCGCATCACCTCCAGCTCGAGCCCGCTGCGGCGCCCCGCTGCAGCACCCCGACCGCGCTCGGCGGCAGCGTCGACCAGCCAGGCCGATTCGCGACGCACCAGCGCGGCCGGCATGCCGCGCATGACCGCGGCATCTCCGGCCAGCAGCGCGGTGCAGCGGTCGGCAGCGTTCGGCCCCAGGGCGTCGAGCTGGTCGGCGAGCAGGGCGACGAATTGCAGCCGGATCTCGGGGCCCGCGTGGTGCAGCAGGTCGGGCACCAGGGCCTGCAGCACACGCTGGCCTTCGACCTGTGTCGTGTCGTCGTTGGCCAGTCCGACGCGGGCGCCGTGCATGCGCTGGGCCGCAGTCTCGATGGTCCCCGGGTAGCGCTCCTCGATGGCCTGCCACACCGGGTTGCTTGTCAGCGCGTCGGCATAGTCCGCGGGCAAGGCGCCGCCGGCCACCGGAAGGGGGATGTCCAGGGGCCTGTCGGGCACGCCGATCAGGCCTGCTGCGAGCAGTTCGCCGCTGTTCGGCCGCCAGGCGGCGGACGGCGGCGAACTCAGGGTGTTGAGGATGAAGGCCTCGGGCAGCCCGGCCTGCCGCCACAGTGCCACCTGCTCGCTGCGCGCATGGCTGCGCCACAGGGGATTGAAACTGGGCACCGGCAGGCGGTGGAAACCCAGGCCTGCCCCGGGCATCACTTGCCGGTCCGACCCGGCCAGGAAGACGAGCACACAGGCGTTGTCGCACGGCCCGATGGCACGCGTCTGCGCCCCGCGGCTGCGTACGGCCTGGGCAATCTGCAGGGCCTCTGCGACGCGGCCGCCCGGGGACTGCAATTCGACGAGTGCGGCCTGGGGTGCATCCTGCAGCCGCCGCAATACACGCGCCGCGTCGCCCTGGCCTATCGGTCCCGCGAGCTGCAGCCGACGGCCGTCGTGCGTCAGCGTGACCTGGAGCTGGCCCAGGGGGTCGCCGCCTTGGGCCAGCTTCAGGTGGTCGGCGATGTGCGGAACGAAGTGAGCGCCGGTGGCCGCCGCCAGCGCCGCCAGCACGACCAGCACGGTGCCCTGGGCCGCCAGCGCCCACAGCGGCGCTGCGCCTCTTTGCACGTGCCCCCGTGCCGAACGCCAGGCGCCCAGCGCAGCCCAGACCGCCAGCACGCACAGCAGTGGCCAGGCCATGAGCAGGGCGGCGCTGCCGGCCTGCAGCCTGTCGCCGTGCACGGCCAGGGCCGTGCCCAGGCCGCCCACGAGCAGGCCGGCCAGGCCCACGGGCAGCACGAAGTGCAGCCAGAACGCGCGCGGCAGGGGCAGCTCGCCGCGCCAATGGGCGGCGAACGCAGCGCCAGGTGCGGCAGAACGAGCGGGCGGGTGGTTCGAGCTCATTTGCCGATGATGGCGTCCATGCGCTGGTCCTTCAGGCTGGCTTCTTCCGGCTTGACCAGCAGGTCGCGCACATGCGGGCTCCGCGCCGGCGCAGTGCCGCTGGCCGGCGTGGCGACCGCTGGCGCAGGCAGCACGCTGACGCTGCCGCCGGACAGAGGCTGCGGCTGGCTGCCCGCCGGGCACTCGGCGTCGGTGTAGACCACCGCAGCACCGGCGACGCACTTGCGCAGGCGCGAGCCTTGCGTCTGGCCGCCAGCGGCTGCCGGTGCCGGCAACAGCGTCGAAGCCGCCGGCAGGTGCTGGCCGAGTCGACGCACCAGTTGCGGGTCGTGGATGTAGGCAGCCAGGGCCGCAGCGAATGCCAGGCCCAGGGCCCAAAGCAGTGTCTTCATGGGAAGTTGGATAGGGGGCTGGACCGGCGGTCTTCGGTGCCACCACGGTGGCCCGCGCGCCGGGCCGGCAAGGCCGGCGGCTCGTGCAGGATGATAGGCGCGTGCGACGGCCAGCCTGCCGCCGGGTGCTCCCTAGAATGCCGCCATGTCCTTCGTACACCTGCGCACGCACACCGAATACTCCGTCGTCGACGGCACGCTGCGCATCGACGACGCGGTGGCTGCGGCCCGCGCCGACGCCATGCCCGCGCTGGCCATCAGTGACCTGGGCAACCTTTTCGGCGCCATCAAGTTCTACAAGGCCTGCCGTGGTGCCGGCGTCAAGCCGCTGATCGGCACCGATGTCTGGATGGAGCCGCTGGCCGGCGCCGGCGGCGGCGACAAGAACGCCAGCCGGCTGCTGCTGCTGGTGCAGGACAGGCGCGGCTACCTCAACCTGTGCGAATTGCTGGCGCGGGCCTGGGTGCACAACGCCCAGCGCACGCAGGCCTGGGTCAGGTGGGAGTGGCTGGCCGAGCTCGGCGACGGCCTCGTCGTGCTGTCGGGCGCCGACCACGGCGCGGTGGGCGCGGCGCTGCTGGCCGGTGACCCGGCGCGCGCCGAGGACCTGGCGCAGCGACTGGCGGCGCTGTTCCCGCAGCGTTTCTACATCGAGCTGCAGCGCGCCGGTCTGCCCGGCAACGAGGCCCACGTCCGTGCAGCGGTGCCGCTGGCCGCGCGACTGGGCCTGCCGGTGGTGGCCACGCATCCGGTGCAGTTCCTCGAGCCCGACGACTTCGACGCCCACGAGGCGCGTGTCTGCATCGCCGAAGGCGAGACGCTGGCCAATCCGCGACGCAACAAGCGCTTCACGCGCGAGCAGTATTTCAAGACACGGGCGCAGATGGCGCAGCTGTTCGAGGACCTGCCTTCGGCGCTGGCCAACACGGTGCAGATCGCACGCCGCTGCAACCTGACGCTGGTGCTGGACAAGCCGCAGCTGCCCGACTTCCCGACGCCCGACGGCCAGCCCATCGCGAGCTACTTCCGCGAGGCTTCGCACCAGGGCCTGGAACGCCGGCTGGCGGCGCTGTACCCCGACGCGGCGCAGCGCGACGCCGAGCGGCCGCGCTACGTGCAGCGGCTCGAATTCGAGATCGAGACCATCGTCCAGATGGGCTTCCCGGGCTACTTCCTCATCGTCTCGGACTTCATCGTCTGGGCCAAGGACCACGGCTGCCCGGTGGGCCCGGGGCGCGGCTCCGGTGCCGGCTCGCTGGTGGCCTACGCGCTGTTCGTCACCGACCTCGACCCGCTGCGCTACGGCCTGCTGTTCGAGCGTTTCCTGAACCCCGAACGGGTGTCGATGCCCGACTTCGACATCGACTTCTGCCAGGCCAACCGCGACCGTGTCATCGACTACGTGAAGGCCAAGTACGGCCGCGACGCGGTGAGCCAGATCGCCACCTTCGGCACCCTGGCCAGCAAGGCGGCACTGCGCGACGTCGGCCGTGTGCTCGGCATGGGCTACGGCCATGTCGACAGCGTCGTCAAGCTGGTGCCGGGCTTGCCGGGCAAGACCTACACGCTGGCGCCGGTGCCCGAGAACCCCGACCCCGGGCTCGTCTACGTGCGCAAAGAGGTGCCCGAACTCGAACAGCGCGAGGCCGCCGAGGAGGAGGTCGCCGAACTGCTGGCCCTGGCCACGCGCGTCGAAGGCCTGGTGCGCAACGTCGGCATGCACGCCGGCGGCGTGCTCATCGCGCCGGGCAAGATCACCGACTTCTGCCCGCTGTACCAGCAGCCGGGCAGCGACAGCGCGGTGAGCCAGTTCGACAAGGACGACGTCGAGGCCATCGGCCTGGTCAAGTTCGACTTCCTGGGCCTGGCCACGCTGACCATCCTGGAACAGGCCAAGGAGACGATCCGGGCGCGGCGGCCGGGCCGCGCGGACTTCAGCTACGAGGCGCTGCCGCTGGACGACCCGCGCGTCTACAAGCTCTTCAGCGACGGCCTCACCGAGAGCGTGTTCCAGTTCGAAAGCCGCGGCATGCAAGGCATGCTGCGCGATGCGCGGCCGAGCCGCCTGGAGGACCTGATCGCGCTGAATGCGATGTTCCGCCCGGGGCCGATGGAGAACATCCCGAGCTTTTGCGCGCGCAAGAACGGCCGCGAGGAAGTGGTCTACCCGCACCCGCTGCTGGAGCCGGTGCTGGCCGAGACCTACGGCATCTTCGTCTACCAGGAGCAGGTGATGGAGGCGGCGCGCCTGCTCGGCGGCTATTCGCTCGGTGGCGCCGACCTGCTGCGCCGCGCGATGGGCAAGAAGAAGGCCGAGGAGATGGCCAAGCACCGCGCCGTGTTCCGCGAGGGCGCGGCGAAGCAGGGCATCGCCGCCGCAAAGGCCGACGAGGTCTTCGACCTGATGGAGAAGTTCGCCGGCTATGGCTTCAACAAGAGCCATGCCGCCGCCTATTCGCTGCTGGCCTACCACACGGCGTGGATCAAGGTGCACTGCACGGCCGAGTTCTACGCCGCGAACATGAGCGTCGAAGCCGACAACACCGACAAGCTCAAGGTGCTGCTGGCCGACGCCAGACTGTTCGGCGTGGCCTTCGAGCCGCCCGACGTGAATCGCGGCACGCTGCGCTTCGAGCCCGTCGACGACCACACCGTGCGTTACGGCCTGGGCGCCATCAAGGGCAGCGGGCAGGGTGCGGTGGAAGCCATCGTGGCGGCGCGCGAAGGCCGCGACGGCAGCGGTGGCGGACCCTTTCGCAGCCTGTTCGACTTCTGCGCCCGCGTCGACCGCCAGCGCATCAACAAGCGTGCCGTCGAGGCGCTCATCAAGGCCGGTGCCTTCGACGCGCTGCACCCGGAAGGCCAGGCCGGCCGCGCCGCCCTGCTGGCCAGCGTGGGCCTGGCCTTCGACTGGGCCGAGACGCAGGCCGCCAATGCCCTGCAGGGCGGCCTGTTCGACTTCGGCGACACGCATGGCAGCAGCACGCAGGAGCCGGCCCTGGTGCACCTGCCGGCATGGGACGTGCGCGAGCGGCTGGTCGCCGAGAAGGCGGCGCTGGGCTTTTACCTGTCGGGCCACCTCTTCGACGCCTGTCGCGACGAGGTGCGGCGCTTCGCACGGCGCGCCATCGCCGAGCTCGTGGACAGCCGCGAGCCGCAGCTGCTGGCCGGCATCGTGACCGACCCGCGCACCGCCGCCAGCCAGCGAGGGCGCGTCGTCATCTTCAAGCTCGACGACGGCAGCGAGGCCATCGAGGCGGTGGCCAACGAAGAGATCTTCGAGGGCCGGGGCGACCTGGCACGGGAAGACCAGCTGATCATCGTGCAGGGCAAGCTGCAGCCCGACCGTTTCTCGGGTGGCCTGCGCCTGAACGTGGCTCAGGTCTGGGACCTGCCGGCGGCGCGCGCGCGTTTCGGCCGCTACATGGCGGTCGACATCGACGGCGTCCTGCCGCCCGTGGCCGACGTGCTGCGCCTGTGGCCGGCGCGCCGCATCGACAGCGAACACGGCCCGCTGCTGCAGGGCCTGCAGGTGCGGCTGCGCCTGCAGCGGCGCGAGGCGACGGCCGAACTCGACCTCGGCGACGACGCGCGTTTCTGGCCCAGCGACGAGGCGCTGGGCCGCTGGCGCAGCATCGCGCACGGGGGTGCGGCAACGGTTGTTTACGAATAGACAAGAAACTTGGCCTGCTGTCCGACATCGCAAAGCGAAGTTGGGGCGTTGAATAGGGACTGCCACTTCGAGGACAGACCCATGAAACGCACCATCGCCCTTGCCGCCCTGGCCGCCCTGGCCGCAGTCCTGCCTTTCAGCCTGCCTGCCGCGGCCGCCGAAGTCGGCGTGTCGGTGCAGATCAGCCAGCCCGGCGTGTACGGGCGCATCGACATCGGCCGCTTCCAGCAGCCGCAGCTGGTGGTGCAGCAGCCGATCCAGGTGTATCGCCCGCGCCTGGCGCTGGCGCCGCAGCCCGTGTACATGTGGGTGCCGCCCGGCCACCGCAAGAACTGGCGCAAGCATTGCGGGGCCTATGGCGCCTGCGGCGTGCCGGTGTACTTCGTGCGCGACGAGTGGTACGGGCAGCAGGTCCGGCCCCGTGCCGATGGTCGGCGCGGTTATGAATGGCGTGACGATCGCCGCGACGAACGGCGCGCCGACCGTCGCGACGACCGCCGAGACGATCGCCATGACAGGCGCGACGATCGCCGCGACGATCGCCGTGACGACCGGCGTGACGATCGCCGCGACGACC
>CAYJOA010000005.1:0-38556 GCA_964371495.1 uncultured Rubrivivax sp. | reverse complement strand
GACGACCGGCGTGACGATCGCCGCGACGACCATCGCGGAGGCCCGGGCCGCTAGACCCGGGCTCACCACCGCCTGGCCGGCGGTACAGTCGTGGCATGTACGAAACGCCGCTCACCGCCCTGGTGCTCAGCGGTGGCGGTGCGCGCGCGGCCTACCAGGTGGGCGTGCTGCGCGCCCTGGCGCGCCTGCGGCGCCAGACGCTGGGCCCCCTGGCGCGCCTGCGCACGCCGTTCGGCGTCATCTGCGGCACCTCGGCCGGCGCCATCAACGCCGCGGCCCTGGCCTGCAACGCCGACCGTTTCGACACCGCCGTCGAGCTGGTGGCCAAGGTGTGGCAGAACTTCTCGGCCGAGCAGGTCTACCGCGCCGATTCGCTGGGTGTCATCCGCAGTGGCGCACAGTGGCTGACCATGTTGTCGGTGGGCTGGGTCATCGCACGCTGGCGGCGTGCCCGGCCGCGCTCGCTGCTGGACAACTCGCCGCTGGCCGGGCTGCTGCAGCGGCTGGTGCCGCTGGACCGGCTGCCGATGATGTTCGAGCAGCGCCAGCTGCATGCGCTGGCCGTCACCGCCTCCAGCTACAGCAGCGGCGAGCACTACACGTTCTACGATTCGGCGCAGCCGATCGAACCCTGGAAGCGTTCGCAGCGCGTGGCCGCGCCGATGCGGCTGCACCACGCGCACCTGCTGGCCTCGTCGGCCATCCCCTTCGTGTTTCCGGCCACCACGCTGGAGCAGGCCGGACTGCCGGGCTGGTTCGGTGACGGCTCGATGCGCCAGACCGCACCGCTGTCGCCGGCCATCCACCTGGGGGCGCAGCGCCTGCTGATCATCGGTGCCGGGCGCATGCACGAAACACCGGGGCGGGCGGTGCCGCCCAGCGGCTACCCCAACCTGGCGCAGATCGCGGGGCACGCGCTGTCGAGCATCTTCCTCGACGCGCTGGCGGTGGACGTGGAGCGCCTGCGGCGCATCAACCGTACGCTGGCGCTGCTGCCCGACTCGGCGCTGGCCGACACGCCGCTCAAGCCGATCGAGGCGCTGGTGATTGCGCCTTCGCAGCGCATCGACGACATCGCGGCGCGCCACATCGGGGCCCTGCCGCGGCCGGTGCGCGCGCTGCTGCGCGGCGTTGGTGTCGGCGGCGAGGGTGCGGACGCACGCGGTGCGGCGCTGGCCAGTTACCTGCTGTTCGAAGCGCCGTTCACGCGCGAGTTGCTGGCGCTGGGCGAGGCCGACACGGACGCGCGCAAGGACGAAGTGCTGAGTTTCTTCCGCTGGGATACGCTGCAGCCGGGGCGGCGGCGCGTCAGCACCGCCGAGCCCGACATCTGCTTGCCGTAGTGCGTCAACGGCTGGCCTTGGCGGCCTGCGGCGTCTTGTCGGCCTTGCCGGATCTCGTGGTCTTTTCGGTTGGGCGGGTCTTGGCGGGGGCAGCCGGTGCGGCGCCCGCGTCGTAGGCCGCGCCGGCCACGGTCAGCCCGGCCTGCGACAGGCGGGCGGCGTTTCCGGGGCCGACCCCGCCGACGCGTTCGACGAAGTCGGCCCAGTCCTTGAACTCGCCGGCCTGGCGCGTCTGCACGATCTTGCCCGACAGGCCGGGGCCGATGCCCTTGACGGTCTCGAGGTCGGCACGGCTGGCCTGGTTGGCGTCGACGCCGGCAAAGGCGTTCAGTGCGACGGCGGCGATCAGGGCGGCGAAGAGATTGCGGATCATGGCGGTGCTCCTGTTGAAGGGGTGGATCGTTGGCGGTCGGCCCGCTGTCTTGCCTGGTGGGGCTGACGGGTCTTGCGGGCCGATGGGAATTCTGTGAACCCGGTCGCCGGCGGGCCATCCCCCGGCACGGGGCAAGGCGAGGGCCCCCAAAACGGGGAGACCGACGCGGCGGGCCGGTTGCTGCGGCGCAGGGCTCAGCCGCAGCCGAGCGTGCCTGCCACTGCGTCGACCACGCTGCGCGTGTCCGGCCACGTGCCGTCGCCACGCAGCACCTGCACGCTCGGACCCCAGGCGCGCCACAGCGCGGGATCGCTGGGCCCCAGCACCGAGATCAAGGGGGTGCCCACGGCCGCGGCGACGTGGCCCGGCCCGGTGTCGTTGGAGACCATCAGCGCTGCGTCCTGCAGCAGCGCCGCGTAGGTTCCCAGGTCGACATTCGGCAGCAGCCGCGCGCTGGAGAACTGCTCGCTCGCGATGGCCTCCTCGCCCGGCCCGGGGCAGACCACGACGCTGCGGCCGAACTTCGGCAACTCACGCGCGACGAAGTCGGCGAAGCCGGGCCAGGTCTTGTCCTGCTTGGCCCAGGTGCCGCCGGCAAACGGGCAGATGACGATGCAACCGGGCTCGATGCCGTGGGCGGCGCGCAGTGCCGCGGCGCGCTCGCGGTGGGCGGCCGAGACGCGCAGGCCGATGGTCGCTGGCGGCGTCGCGCTCTGGCCGAGCAGCACGTTGCCGAGGTCCCAGTACACCTCGAGCTCGTGCACGCCGCGTGGCCGCGGCGCCGCCCGCGCCAGCAGCAGGCTGCGCCCTTCGTAGGCGTGGCCGAGCGCACGCAGGCCGGCCAGGCGGAACTCGAGCGCGCTGGAGAATGAGTACGGAAAACACACCGCGTTCAGGCGGCGCCGCAGGCCCGGGTCGGTGGCTGTCGCCGCGCGCCGCAACTCGCGCAGCTGGCGCACGCGTTCGCGCAGCGTCTTCGGCAGCACGTGCAGCGGCCAGCCGTGGCCGGCCAGCAGGTCGCGGGCCCAGCCCTTGCCGACCAGTTGCAGTGCGTAGCCGTGGTCGGCCAGCCGCTGCAGTGTCGGCACGCCCAGCGTGACGTCGCCGACCCAGTTGCGCAAGCGCACGATGAGGGGGCGGGGGGGGCTCGGCATCGGCGGCGGATAATCGGCGCGGATTCTGCCACCCCCTCAGCGATGAACCCTGAACAGCCTGGCTTGCCCGCGGCCGCCGACATCACCGCCATGCACGACCGTTGCCTGGCCAGCCCGGGCTGGCCACACGAGCCGGCAGCCGCGATGCCCGGCGACGTGTCGCACTGGGTGCAGGCCAACCACCGCTACAACAGCCTGCTGTGGGCCGAAGAGGACCTGGCGCGCCGCACGACGGTGGCCGACGCCGAGATCGCCGCCAACAAGCGCGCCATCGACGGTTTCAACCAGGCGCGCAACGACGCCACCGAACGTGTCGACGAGCTGCTGCTCGTCGCACTCGGCCTCGTCGACGCCGATTCGGCGCGCACCGATGCGCCGCTGTCGCGCGTGCCGCCGGGAGCGCGGCTGAACAGCGAGACGGCCGGCAGCATGATCGACCGCCTGTCGATCATGGCGCTGAAGATCCACGCCATGCGCCAGCAGACCGAACGCGGCGACGTCGACGAAAGCCATCGCGCCGCCAGCCGCGTCAGGCTCGAGCGGCTGCAGCAGCAGCGGCAGGACCTGGCGGCGTGCCTCGACGCCTTGCTTGCCGACGCCGCCGCAGGCCATGCCTACTTCAAGGTCTACCGCCAGTTCAAGATGTACAACGATCCGCGCTTCAACCCGGCCCTCGTCAGAGAGCGCCAGGGAACCTGAACGGCGTGCGGCTGCTCATCGTCAAGACCTCGTCGATGGGCGACGTGGTGCACGCCACGCCGGTGGTGGCCGACATCCACCACCATCATCCCGGGGCCCAGATCGACTGGCTGGTGGAAGCGCCGTTTGCGGCCATACCGAAGATGCACCCCGGCGTGCACCGGGTGCTGCCGATGGCCTGGCGCAAGTGGCGCGGCAAGATGTTGAGCGCCGCGACGTGGCGTGCGATGCGCGCCTTGCGCAAGGATCTGCAGGACCAGCACTACGAACTCGTGCTCGACCTGCAGGGGCTGGTCAAGAGCGCTCTCTGGGCACGCCAGGCCGGCGTGCCAGTGGCCGGTTACGACCGCGCCAGCATCCGCGAGCCGCTGGCGGCCTGGCTCTACCAGCGCGCTGCCGCGGTGCCGCGCGACCTGCACGCCGTGCAGCGCTGCCGGTGGCTGGCCGCCGCGCAGCTGGGCTACGCAGTGCCGGACACGGTGCCCGACTTCGGCTTGCGCGCGCCCGCCGGAGGGTGGGCACCGCGCGGCGCCTACGCGGTGCTGATCCCCAATGCCAGCCGGCCCGAGAAGCTGTGGCCCGAGCGGCACTGGGTGGCCGTCGGGCAGCGTCTGCACGAGCTGGGCTGGATGCCCGTGGTGTTGTGGGGGCGGCCCGAGGAGCAGACGCTGGCCGAACGCATCGCCGCCAGCTGCGATGGCGACGTGCCGCCGTTCCTGAAGGTCGGCGAGATGGCCGCGGTGCTGGCCGGTGCACGGCACGTGGTGGGCCTGGACACCGGCTTCACGCACCTGGCCGCGGCACTGGGGCGGCCGACCCTGGGCATCTACTGCGACCACGAGCCGGGCCTGGCCGGCATCACCGGGCCGGGGCCGGTGGCCAGCATCGGCGGCAAGGGGCAGGTGCCGACTCGCACCGACGTGCTGGCACTGCTGGAGTCGCAGCTCGGCGGCTGAGCGCCGGCGCTGCGGCAGCTGCGCTACAAGGCGTCGATGCGCTGCGGCGGGTAGCTGTCCCAGCTCAGGCAGCCGGGGCATTGCCAGAAGTAATGCTGGGCCTCGAAGCCGCAGGCCGCGCAGCGGTAGCGCTGCAGCGGCTTGGCGGCGCGCTGCACGGCCTGGCGCAGCGCGGTCCAGGCTTCGGCGGGCCACTGTTCGGCGGGCACGTCCAACAGCAGCAACGCGGCCGACAGCGTGGGGTGCTGCTGCAGATGCGCCAGCAGGCGCGCCACGCGATGGGGCTCGTCGTCGAGTTGCCCGAGTGCCTTCAGCACCTCGACGGCCGGCAACTGCACCAGCGCGGCTTCGAGTGCGGCTCGTGCGGCGTCGGTGGCACCGCTGGCGCGTGCGGCCGCGGCGTAGTCGGCGGCCACCAGCAGGAAGGCGCCGGGGTGGCGTTCGCGCAAGGTGTCCCAGGCCGCCAGCGCCTGTGCCGGCTGGCCGTCGCGCAGCAGGCGCTGGCCGCTCAGCAGCAGCGGCCGCGGCGCCTGCGGGGCCGCTTTGCGCGCGCGCTGCAGGGCGGCCTCGGCCTCGTCGGGATGGCCCGCCGCGTCGGCCTCCGCGGCAATCTCGCACTCGTAGTGCGCGATGCGCGAAGCGAACGATCCGCCACCCGCGCGGTCGAGCTGCCGCGCGACCTCGGCGGCGCGGCGCCAGTCGCGCGAGCGCTCGTACAGCGACAGCAGCGCCAGGCGCGCCTCGCCGTCGAAGGGCGTGCCCACCAGCGTTTGCCAGGCCGCTTCGGCGCGGTCGAACAAGCCGGCTTTCATATAGTCCTGGGCCAGCGCCAGCTGGGCGCGGTCGCGGTCGCTGGCCTTCAAGTCGGCGCGGCCGAGCAGGTGCTGGTGCACACGCACCGCGCGTTCGAATTCGCCACGGCGGCGGAACAGATTGCCCAGGGCGAAGTGCAGCTCGGTGGTGTCGGGGTCGTTCTGCACCGCCTCGATGAAGGCGTCGATGGCCTTGTCGGGCTGTTCGTTCAGCAGCAGGTTCAGGCCCTTGAAGTAGGCCCGCGGCGAGTCCTGGCGCTCGCGCTTGAGCTGCCGCAGGTCCAGCCGCGACGCCAGCCAGCCCACCGCGAAGGCCACCGGCAGGGCGATCAGCAGCCACTGGAAGTCGAATTCCATGGCCGACTCAAAGGCCGACGCGCGGCGGGTGTTCGGGGCCGAATTCCGAGGGCGGACCCGACGCCGGCGCCGCGGCCGCGGGCGCCGCCGGGGGCGCCTGCCGCAGCGTGTCACGCTTGTGGCGCCACCAGCTGGGCAGCATGGTCAGCACACCGAGGGCACAACCGGCGGCAAAGGCGGCCAGCACCACGATGACCATCGGCGTGCGCCATTCGACGCCGAAGAACCAGTGCACGACGGCGACCTGCTGGTTGTTCAGCGCAAAGGCGAACAACGTGAAGAAGATGAAGGCCCGGAACAGCCAGACGAGGAGACGCATGCGGCGCCGATTCTAGGGCGCAGCCGTCGGCGGCCGGGCTTCAGTCGACTGCGGTCCCGGCCGCCGGCTGGGCGTCGACCGATTCGCGCAGGGCCTTGCCGGGCTTGAAGTGCGGGACCAGCTTTTCAGGGATCACCACCTGCTCGCCGCTGCGCGGGTTGCGCCCGACGCGGGGCGGCCGATGGTTGATGGAGAAGCTGCCGAAGCCGCGGATTTCGATGCGGTGTCCGCGCGCCAGCGCATCGGACATGGCGTCGAGGATGGTCTTGACGGCGAATTCGGTATCGCGCTGCGTGAGCTGCGCAAAACGTTCGGCCAGGTGTGCGACGAGGTCGGAGCGGGTCATGAAGAGGCTGGGGCCTGGGTTCGCGCCCGCCCCGCGCGAGGCATGTTCGCGCGGGCGATCGGGCGAGCCGGCCCCGCCAGAGCAGGGCCGGACACGCGGTTGCCGTTACTCTTTCTGCGTGTCGAGCTTGGCCCGCAGCAGCGCGCCCAGGCTCGTGGTGCCGGCGGTCTCACGCTCGTTGGTCTGCGCGATGCGCTGCATGGCTTCCTGCTGGTCGGCGTTGTCCTTGGCCTTGATGGAGAGCTGGATCGAACGCATCTTGCGGTCGACGTTGATCACCATCACGCTGACTTCGTCGCCTTCCTTGAGCAGGTTGCGAGCGTCCTCGACGCGGTCGCGGCTGATTTCGGAGGCCCGCAGGTAGCCGGTGACGTCTTCGTTGAGCTGGATCTCGGCGCCGCGCGGGTCGACCGACTTGACCTTGCCGGTGACGACCGCGCCGCGGTCGTTGAGCGTGGTGAAGCTGGTGAACGGATCGACGTCGAGCTGCTTGATGCCCAGGCTGATGCGCTCGCGCTCGACATCGATGGCCAGCACCAGAGCTTCGACTTCCTGGCCCTTCTTGTAGTTGCGCACCGCGGCCTCGCCGGGCTCGTGCCAGGACAGGTCGGACAGGTGCACCAGGCCGTCGATGCCGGCCGACAGGCCGATGAAGACACCGAAGTCGGTGATGCTCTTGACGGGGCCCTTGACCTTGTCGCCGCGCTTGACGTTGGCGCTGAACTCTTCCCAGGGGTTGGCCTTGCACTGCTTCATGCCCAGGCTGATGCGGCGCTTGTCCTCGTCGATCTCGAGCACCATGACCTCGACCTCTTCGCCCAGCGTCACGACCTTGGCCGGGGCGACGTTCTTGTTGGTCCAGTCCATTTCGGAGACGTGCACCAGGCCTTCGATGCCCGGCTCGATCTCGACGAAGGCACCGTAGTCGGCGATGTTGGTGATCTTGCCGAACAGGCGCGTGCCGTTCGGGTAGCGGCGCGACACGCCGTGCCAGGGGTCGTCGCCGAGCTGCTTGATGCCCAGGGAGACGCGGTTCTTCTCGGCGTCGAACTTCAGCACCTTGGCCTGCAGTTCCTGGCCGACGGTGACCACCTCGCTGGGGTGGCGCACGCGGCGCCAGGCCATGTCGGTGATGTGCAGCAGGCCGTCGATGCCGCCGAGGTCGACGAAGGCGCCGTACTCGGTGATGTTCTTGACCACGCCGCTGACGATGGCGCCTTCGTGCAGCGTCTCCAGCAGCTTGGCGCGTTCCTCGCCCATCGAAGCCTCGACGACGGCGCGGCGCGACAACACGACGTTGTTGCGCTTGCGGTCGAGCTTGATGACCTTGAACTCCATGGTCTTGCCCTCGAACGGGCTCATGTCCTTGACCGGGCGCGTGTCGAGCAGGCTGCCGGGCAGGAATGCACGGATGCCGTTGACCAGCACCGTCAAGCCGCCCTTGACCTTGCCGTTGACGGTGCCGGTGACGAATTCGCCCGATTCGAGCGAGTTCTCCAGCGACATCCACGACGCCAGACGCTTGGCCTTGTCGCGCGACAGGATGGTGTCGCCGTAGCCGTTCTCGACGGCGTCGATGGCCACCGAGACGAAGTCGCCGACCTGAACTTCGAGCTCGCCCTGATCGTTCTTGAATTCTTCGATGGCGACGTAGGACTCGCTCTTGAGCCCGGCGTTGACCACGACGTGGTTGAACTCGATGCGCACGACTTCGGCGGAGATGACCTCGCCGACGCGCATGTCGTTGCTCTTCAGGGACTCTTCGAACAGGGCGGCGAAGGAATCGCTGCCACCGGTGGCGGTGACGGTAGTTTGGACAGACATGGGTTTCCTGGGGCCCGGAGGAGTGGAGTGCAGAGCCGGGCGATGCATGCGGCGGGTGCCGCGGGTCGAAGTTGAAAAAATCCGCCGCGCCTGGGGCCTGCCGGCCGCTGGGAGGAGCGCGATGGACGCCTGGGTGCCGCCCCGGCGCAGCGGCAAAGCTACGCCGGGAACGGCCCGCGCTGCTGCCACCACGCCAGCACCCGCTGCACCGACTCCTCGATGCTGAGGTGCGAGTTGTCGAGCAACAACGCGTCTTCGGCGGCTCTCAAGGGGGCGACGCTGCGGCCTTTGTCGCGGGCGTCGCGGGCCTCGAGGTCTGCGCGAAGGTCTGCGATGCTAGCCGAAATTCCTTTTGAAATCAACTGCTTATGGCGCCGCTCGGCGCGCTCGGTGGGGCTCGCGGTGAGAAAGACCTTGAGCGCGGCGCGCGGGAACACGACGCTGCCCATGTCGCGCCCGTCGGCCACCAGCCCGGGCACGCGGCGAAAGGCCAGCTGCGCGTCGTGCAAGGCGCGCCGCACGCCGGCGTGCACCGACACGCGCGAGGCCAGCAGGCCGGTCGATTCCAGCCGCAGTTCTTCGCTGACCTCGCGCCCGCGCAGCCACGTCCGGCCAGCCTCGAAGCGCAGGTCGAGCTGGCCGGCCAGGCGCGCCACGGCGGCTTCGTCGTCGGGCGCGACGCCGTCCCACAGCGCCGCCAGGCCGGCGGCACGGTACAGCGCGCCGGAGTCGAGCAGGTGCCAGCCCAGCGCGGCGGCCAGCGCCGTGGCCAGCGTGCCCTTGCCCGACGCGGTGGGGCCGTCGATGGTGATCACCGGCACGTCCTCGGGCGCGGCCGCAGCGACGCTGAACAGCGTCTCGAAGTATTCAGGGAAGGTCTTGGCCACGCAGCGCGGGTCCAGGATGCGCAGCGGCACATGGCCGCCGGCCAGCGGGTTGAACGCGGCCAGCGCCAGGCACATCGCCATGCGGTGGTCGTCGTAGGTGCGGATCACTGCCGGCTGCCATTGCACGGGCGGCGTGACCTCGATGCAGTCGTCGCCTTCGACCACCGCCGCGCCGACCTTGCGCAGCTCCGCCGCCATCGCGGCGATGCGGTCGGTCTCCTTGACGCGCCAGCTGGCGATGCCGGTGAGAAGGCTCGGCGTGTCGGCGTAAAGCGCCATCACGGCCAGCGTCATGGCGGCGTCGGGGATGTGCTTGCAGTCAAGCGTGATGCCGGCCAGCGGCCAGCGGCCGCGCTGCACCTGCAGCCAGCCCGGGCCGCTGCTGACGCGCGCGCCCATGGCCAGTGCGGCGTCGACGAAACGGATGTCGCCCTGGATCGAGTCGCTGCCGACGCCTTCGATGCGCAGCGGCGCGTCCGCGGTGGCGGCGATGGCACCGAGGGCGACGAAGTACGAAGCCGACGAGGCGTCGCCTTCGACGTGGATGACGCCGGGCGTGCGGTAGCGGCTGCCGCGCGGCACCGCAAAGCGCTGCCAGCCTTCACGTTCCACCGCGATGCCGAAGCGCGCCAGCAGCGCCAACGTGATGTCGATGTAGGGCTGCGAGATGAGCTCGCCCTCGACCTCGATGACGACGGCGTCGTCAATCGCCACCAGTGGCAACGCCAACAGCAGGGCGGTCAGGAACTGGCTCGAGACGTCGCCGCGCACGCGGATCGGCAGCGCCGTCGCCAGCCGGCCGCCGGCCCTGCCGCTGATGCGCAACGGCGGATAGCCGGGTCTTCCCAGGTCTTCGATCGTGCAGCCGAGTGGCCGCAGCGCGTCGACGAGGTCGCCGATCGGCCGCTCGTGCATGCGTGCCACGCCGCTGAGTTCGAAGCGCCCGCCCTGCGTCGCCGCCAGCACCGCCAGCGCGGCGGCCAGTGGCCGCATCGCGGTGCCGGCGTTGCCCAGGAAGAGCTGCGCCTCGTGCACCGCCAGGCGGCCGCCCAGGCCGCTGACGTGCAGCACGCCGCCGTCACGGTGCAGCCCACATCCGAGCGCAGCCAGCGCATCGAGCATGACACGCGTGTCGTCGGAGTCGAGCAGGTCGTGCACTGCCGTCGTGCCCTGGGCCAGCCCGGCGAGCAGCAGCACGCGGTTGGAAATGCTCTTGCTGCCCGGCAGCCGAACGGTGCCCGCGGCGCTGCGCAGCGGCGGCAGGTCGAGATGGGGAATGTCGTACATGGTCGGGCAGGCGAAAGGCGTTCAGTCGGGCAACCATCGGTTGGCCGCGCCGGCAGCGACGGCGCGGCGGGCCGGCATTCAGGTCTTGCCCGAGCCGGGCACGCGCGGTGCGCCCATCTGCCAGTTGGCGCGGCCCTCTGCAGGCCCGCGTATCAGGTCTTCCAGGGCGTCGCCATTGGCCTCGCGGATGACGCGCTCGAACGCGTCCAGCGCATGGCGGAAGCGCTGCGACTGCTTGAGCACCTCTTCGCGGTTGGCGATCAGGATGTCGCGCCAGGTCTCCGGGCCGCTGGCCGCAATGCGCGTGAAGTCGCGGAATCCCGGCCCGGCCAGCGACAGGAAGTCCTTGCCTGCCGGCTGGTTGACGACGGCGCTGAAGTAGGCGAAGGCCAGCAGGTGCGGCAGGTGGCTGACGGCGGCAAAGGCTGCGTCGTGGTTCTCGGGCGACATCTTGAGCACCTGGGCGCCGATGGCGCTCCAGACGTCGGTCGCCTTCTGAATGAGGTCGGGGGCGGTCTGCGGCAGCGGTGTCAGGATCACCTGGCGGCCGCTGAACAGCGCGGCGTCGGCGTTCTGGATGCCCGACACCTCCTTGCCCGCGATCGGATGCGCCGGCACGAAGGAGGCGATGCGCTCGCGCAGCACGCGCCGCGCCGCGTCGACGACGTCGCGCTTGGTGCTGCCGACGTCCATGAACAGCACGCCGGGCTCCACCAAGTGGCGTATCGCCTTGAAGGTGGTTTCGGTGGCAGCCACCGGCACGGCGAGCAGAACGATGTCGGCGCCGGCCACCGCGAGCAGTGCCGACTCGGCCGCAACGTCGATGACGCCGAGCTTCTTCGCGCGCTCGGTGGTGGACGGTGACTTGCTGTAGCCGACCACCCGCTTGACCAGCCCCCCGCGCTTGAGCGCCAGCGCGAACGAGCCGCCCATGAGGCCGCAGCCGATGAGACCGAGTTGGTTGAACATCAGCGGCGCTCGAACATCAATGCACGTCGATGGGATAGGTGCCCAGCACCTTGAAGAAGGCGCAGACTTCGCGCAGCGCAGACAGTGCTGCGGCCACGTGCGGCTGGGCCGGGTGGCCCTGGATGTCGATGTAGAAGTAGTACTCCCACTGCCCGGAGCGCGCCGGGCGCGATTCGAATCGGCTCATCGACACGCCGTGGGTCTTGAGCGGCACCAGCATGTCGTGCACCGCGCCCGGGCGGTTCGTCACCGACACCACCAGGCTCGTGCAATCGTGGCCCGAGGGCTGTGGCACCGGGTGGCGCAGCGGGTGCGTGACGATGGCAAAACGCGTGCGGTTGTGCGGGTCGTCCTGGATCGCCGGCGCCACGGCGTGCAGGCCGTATTCGCTGGCCGCGCGGTCGCTGGCGATGGCGGCCAGTGTCGGGTCGAGCCCGGCCAGCCTGGCGCCCTCGGCGTTGCTGGCCACCGGCCGGCGCTCGGCGTTGGGCAGGTGGTTGGACAGCCAGCCGTGGCACTGCGCCAGTGCCTGCGGGTGCGCCAGCACGGCGCTGATGCCTTCCAGCGAGTCGCTGCGTCGCAGCAGGTTGTGGCGCACGAACAGGTTGGTCTCGCCGATGATGAACAGCGGCGTGTGCAGGAACAGGTCGAGCGAGCGTGCGACCACGCCCTCGGTGCTGTTTTCCACCGGCACGACGCCGAAATCGGCGGCGCCGGCGGTGGTGGTGCGGAAGACCTCGTCGATGCTGGCGCACGGCACGCGCGTGATCGACGAGCCGAAGTAGCCCAACGCCGCCCCTTCGCTGAAGGTGCCGGCCGGCCCCAGGTAGGCCACCCGGGTGGGCGTTTCCAGCGAGCGGCAGGCCGACATGATCTCGCGCCAGATCGGCGCCACGCTGTCGATGGCCAGCGGGCCGGTGTTGGCGGCCTTCAGGCCGTCGATGACCTGCGCCTCGCGTTCGGGGCGGAATACCACCGAACCTTCGCGCTTCTTGATTTCGCCCACCGTCAGCGCCAGGCCGGCACGACGGTTCAACAGCGCCAGCAGTTCACGGTCGACGGCGTCGATCTGCTGGCGCAGGGCCTGCAGTTCAGGGTTCGGGACGGGGATGTCGGCCATGGACCGCCGGCGCGCCGCTTACTTCTTCGGTCCCGACGCAGCGGCCGGCAGTGTCAAGCCGAGCCGCTTGGCCACCGATTGGTCCAGGGCGCGTGCCTTGGCCTCGACTTCGGTGCGCACGTCAGCGACCAGCTTGTCGGCCAGCGCACGCTGCATTTCCGGGAAGAACTGCTGGAACTTGCGGTTCACGGGCGATTCGAGCAGGGCGATGATCTGGCGCAACTCGTCCTCGGTGAATCGGCTCTCAAGCAGCGGGCCGATGGTCGAGGGTGCCAGCTTCAGGGCCCGTTCGCGAACGATGGGGCCGGTTTCGTCGACATACTTGCGCAGGTCGGCCTCGATGTCGCGGGCCATCGCCTCGCGTCGCTCGGCCGGAACGCGCTGCAACGCTGCACCGGCGCCTTGCTGAATCTGCACCGCGGGCTGGCGCACCAGTTGTTGCGCCATGCCCTCGACCGCGGGCTGCACCAGCTGCAGCAAGCGCGCCGTCAATTCCTTCTTGCTGCTCGTTGCCGCGGTCTGCGCGGGCGTCTGCGTCTGCGTCTGCGCCTGAGCCTGCGCCAGGGTCGAGGCTGCCAGCGCAGCGGTGATCAGAAATGTCTTGTACATCAATTCCCTTCGGTTTCGGCGCCATCGGCGCCGTCGGTTCCATCGTCTGCGTCGGCCGGCGCATCGTTCTCCACGATGCGCTGCAGCCCCGACAGCGTGGTGCCGTTGTCCAGCGCGATCAGCGTCACGCCTTGCGTGGCGCGGCCGAGCTCGCGGATTTCGGACACGCGGGTGCGCACGAGCACGCCCTTGTCGGTGATGAGCATGATCTCGTCGGCCGGGCGCACCAGCGTGGCGGCGACGACGCGACCGTTGCGTTCGCTCTGCACGATGGCGATCATGCCCTTGCCGCCGCGGCCATGGCGTGTGTACTCGGTGATGCTGGTGCGCTTGCCGTAGCCGTTTTCGGTCGCCGTGAGCACGCTCTGCGTTTCGTCCTCGGCAACCAGCATCGCGATCACGTGCTGGCCTTCGTCGAGCGTCATGCCCTTGACGCCGCGCGCCTGCCGGCCATGCGCGGTGACGTCGGCCTCGTCGAAGCGCACCGCCTTGCCGCCGTCGCTGAAGAGCATCACGTCGTGCTTGCCGTCGGTGAGTGCGGCGCCGATCAGCACGTCGCCTTCGTCCAGCGTGACGGCGATGATGCCGGCCTTGCGTGGGTTGCTGAAGTCATCCAGCGGCGTCTTCTTCACCACGCCCAGGGCGGTGGCCATGAACACGTAGTGGTCGGCCGGGAAGCTGCGGAATTCGCCGGTCAGCGGCAGCACCACGGTCACCTTCTCGCCGGGCTGCAGCGGGAACATGTTGACGATCGGCCGCCCGCGCGAATTGCGCGATCCCTGGGGCACTTCCCAGACCTTCAGCCAGTAGACGCGGCCGCGGTCGCTGAAGCACAGGATCCAGTCGTGCGTGTTGGCGATGAAGAGCTGGTCGATCCAGTCGTCTTCCTTGGTCTGCGTGGCCTGCTTGCCGCGGCCGCCGCGGCGCTGCGCGCGGTATTCGCCCAGCGGCTGGCTCTTGACGTAGCCGGTATGGCTGAGCGTGACCACCATGTCGGCCGGCGTGATCAGGTCCTCGGTGCCGAGCTCCAGCGCGTTGCGTTCGATGACGCTGCGGCGCGCGCCGGCCTTGCTCTGGCCGAACTCCTGGCGCAGCGCGGCCAGTTCGGCGGCGATGATCGCGGTCACGCGTTCGGGGCGGGCCAGGATGTCCAGCAGGTCGGCGATCTGCGCCATGACCTCGCGGTACTCGCCGATGATCTTGTCCTGCTCCAGCCCGGTCAGCCTTTGCAGCCGCATCTGCAGGATTTCCTGCGCCTGGTCATCGCTCAGGCGGTACAGGCCGTCGGCCTGCAGGCCATAGCTGGCGGGCAGGCCTTCGGGGCGGTAGGCGGCGCGGCCGCCGGCGGTGCTGCCCTCGGCACGCGACAGCATCTCGCGCACCATCGAGGAGTCCCAGCTCTTGGCCATCAGCGCCGCCTTGGCCACCGGCGGCGTCGGGCTGGTCTTGATGGTCTCGATGAACTCGTCGATGTTGGCCAGCGCCACCGCCAGGCCTTCGAGAACATGGCCGCGTTCACGCGCCTTCCTGAGCTCGAAAACCGTGCGTCGCGTGACGACCTCGCGCCGGTGCTCGAGGAAGATCTCGATCAGCTGGTGCAGGTTGCACAGCCTGGGCTGGCCGTCGATCAAGGCCACCATGTTGATGCCGAAGGTGTCCTGCAACTGCGTCTGCTTGTACAGGTTGTTCAGCACCACCTCGGGCACTTCGCCGCGCTTGAGCTCGATGACCACGCGCATGCCGGACTTGTCGCTCTCGTCCTGGATGTGGCTGATGCCTTCGATCTTCTTCTCGCGCACCAGCTCGGCGATGCGCTCGAGCAGCGTCTTCTTGTTGACCTGGTAGGGGATCTCGTCGACGATGATGGCCTGGCGCTGGCCGCGGTCGATGTCCTCGAAATGGCACTTGGCGCGCATCACGACGCGGCCGCGCCCGGTGCGGTAGCCCTCGCGAACGCCATTCAACCCATAGATGATTCCGGCGGTCGGGAAATCGGGCGCCGGGATGATCTCCATCAGCTCTTCGAGCGTCGCCTGTGGGTTCTTCAGCAGGTGCAGGCAGGCGTCGACGACCTCGTTGAGGTTGTGCGGCGGGATGTTGGTGGCCATGCCCACCGCGATGCCCGCCGAGCCGTTGACGAGCAGGTTGGGCAGCCGTGTCGGCAGCACCGTGGGCTCCTTCTCGGAGCCGTCGTAGTTGGGCGCGAAGTCGACCGTTTCCTTGTCGAGGTCCTCGAGCATCTCGTGCGCGATCTTCGACAGCCGGATCTCGGTGTAGCGCATGGCCGCGGCGTTGTCGCCGTCGACGCTGCCGAAGTTGCCCTGGCCGTCGACCAGCATGTGGCGCAGGCTGAAATCCTGCGCCATGCGCACGATCGTGTCGTAGACCGCGGTGTCGCCGTGCGGGTGGTACTTGCCGATGACGTCGCCGACGATGCGCGCGCTCTTCTTGTACGGCCGGTTCCAGTGGTTGCTCAGCTCGTGCATGGCGTACAGCACGCGCCGGTGCACGGGCTTGAGGCCGTCGCGCGCATCGGGCAGGGCGCGGCCGACGATCACGCTCATCGCGTAGTCGAGGTACGAGCGCCGCATCTCCTCTTCGAGGCTGATGGGCAGGGTTTCCTTGGCGAAGGAGGTCATGCGCGATGGATGTGTAAGCAGCTGCCTGGCGGAACTCGCGGCGGCGTCATCGACTTGATTCTACGGGGGGTGGTCCTGTCGCGGATGCGCAACAGGCTGGGCAGTGAGTTACATCGCAGGGCCCAAAATGCAGTCCGGCCGACGCCCTATGGCACAATGACCCGTCGGTGGTAGGTGCCCGCGGCTGTGGGGATTTGCCCAGCAATTTCGCTTGTTGTTTTGGACGTTTCGCAGGCCACTGCGGCTTTCCTCGAGAGGAGAATCATGAAGAAATTGAACAAGGTGGCGGTGCTCTTTGCATCAGTCGCCCTTGCGGCCCCGATCGCTGCCTTCGCCCAGGCGAAGTCGAACGACAACTGGCGCGCCGCCGACGGTACCGTCTGGAAAAACGGCACCAATGAACTCTGCTGGCGCGACGCCGGCTGGACCCCGGCCACGGCCGATCCGGCTTGCGACGGCGCGATCAAGCCGGCTGCTCCCGCACCGGCGCCGGCGCCTCGTGTTGCTCCGCCGCCGCCGCCCCCGGCTGCAGCGCCTGCCCCCGCTCCGCGGCCCGCTCCCGCGCCGAGGCCTGCTCCCGCCCCGGTGAGCGAGAAGGTCACCTTCGCGACCGACACCTTCTTCGACTTCGACAAGGCCGTGCTCAAGCCCGAATCGCAGGCCAAGCTGACGGATCTGGTCGACAAGACCAAGGCCGTGAACCTGGAAGTCATCATCGCCGTCGGCCACACCGACGCGGTGGGCACCGACGGCTACAACCAGAAGCTGTCGATCCGCCGTGCCGACGCCGTCAAGAACTTCCTGGTCGGCAAGGGCATCGAGAAGAACCGCATCTACACCGAAGGCAAGGGTGAGAAGCAGCCGGTCGCCGACAACAAGACCGCCGAAGGCCGTTCGAAGAACCGCCGCGTGGAAGTCGAAGTCGTGGGGACCCGCACTCGCAAGTGAGCGTGAGCGGCCACTGGCCGCTGCCGCTGCCAACCCCGCTTCGGCGGGGTTTTCTTTTTGTTCTGGTTACCATCGCGGCATGCAAAACGTCGACGCCCAGGAACTGGCCAAGTTCAGCGAACTGGCCCACCGCTGGTGGGATCCGGAAAGCGAGTTCCGCCCCTTGCACCAGATCAACCCGCTGCGCCTGGAGTGGATCGACCAGCTCGCCAGCCTGCGCGGCAAGACCGTGCTCGACGTCGGTTGTGGCGGCGGCATCCTGGCCGAGGCCATGGCGCGCCGCGCGGCCCACGTGACCGGCATCGATCTCGCCGCGCGGCCGCTCGGCGTGGCCCGGCTGCATGCGCTGGACGCCGGTGTCGAGAACGTCGAGTACCGCGAGATCGCCACCGAAGCCCTGGCGCTGGAGCGGCCGGGCGCGTTCGACGTCGTGACCTGCATGGAGATGATCGAACACGTGCCCGACCCCGCGTCGGTGGTACAGGCCTGCGCCGCGCTGGCCAAGCCCGGCGGCTGGATCTTCTTTTCGACGCTGAACCGCAATCCGAAGTCCTTCCTGTTTGCCATCGTCGGTGCCGAATACGTGTTGCGCCTGTTGCCGCGCGGCACGCACGAATACGCCCGTCTCATCCGCCCCAGCGAACTGGCGCGCTGGTGCCGTGACAGCGGCCTGGCGCTGCAGGGCAGCCGCGGTCTGGGCTACAACCCGTTCACGCGGCGCTACTGGCTGTCGGGCGACACCAGCGTCAACTACATGTTCGCCTGCCGCAAGCCGAGCTGAGACCATCTTGCAGGTGCGCGTGGCCGCCGTGCTGTTCGACCTGGACGGCACCCTGATCGACAGCGCGCCCGACTTGGCCGGGGTGGCCAACGAGATGCGGCTGGCACGGGGACTGATGGCCATGCCTTACGGCGCGCTGCGTCCCTTTGCCGGCTCGGGCGCACGAGGCATGCTCGCCGCCGCATTGCAGACCCTGCCCGGTCAATCGGCCTTCGACGCCCTGCGCGACGAATTCCACCGTCGTTACGAGCAGCGCATGCTGCAGGAGACGGCGCTCTTCGACGCCATCGTGCCGGTGCTCGACGCGCTCGAGCGCCGCGGCCTGCCGTGGGGCATCGTCACCAACAAGGCATTGCGTTTCGCCGAGCCGATGGCCCGTGCGCTCGGGCTACTGCCGCGCGCTGCGGCCCTGGTGGGCGGCGACAGCACGCCGCACCTCAAGCCGCATCCGCAGCCGCTGCTCGAAGCGGCCCGCCGGCTGGGCTTGCCGCCGCAGGAATGCGTGTACGTCGGAGACGACCCGCGCGACATGCGCGCCAGCCGCGCCGCCGCCATGGGCGCGCTGGCGGCGGCCTGGGGCTACCTCGGCACGGACACGCCCATCCACGACTGGGGCGCCGATCGTGTGCTGGCCGCACCGCACGAGCTCTTGACATTGCTGGATATGGCCTAAACTCGGGTGCATGGGACCGACCAGGCTTCGACGGAGGTACGGAGTCGGCGCGGGGCATGCCGAGCACCAGTTCGCTCGTAAATCCACTGGAAACAAAGTAACTGCGAACGATACTTCGTACGCCCTCGCCGCTTAAAACCGGTGAGCCTCGCAACAGTTGGCCGATGGGCTGGGTCTGAGGGGTCAAACCTGAAGACTGCGAGGTTATTCACATTGGCTCGTCCTGCAGCGTGTCATTCGCTGCGGGCCTAAAACCAAATGACTCGGGGCTCAGGTAGCGTGCTGCTGCGCGACAGGGGTCCTCAAACTCAAATCAGACAGCTACGCATGTAGAACCGTCCGGTGATGGCTTGCGGACGGGGGTTCGATTCCCCCCGGTTCCACCAGTCCCGAAGCTCCAACCACTCTCGGTTGGGGCTTTTTTTTGCCCTGCTGGATGTGGGCCCGGTCCGCGACCGGGGCGCGGGTCCTGGCACCCCTGCAGGCGCCGCCGGGAGCACCGTGACCAAGCCCGAGCCCTTATCGCGCCGCATCTTGCTTTACCTCAAGGTCTGTCGGGTGGGTACGGGTAAAAACCCTAGTGCGCGAGTCGACGACCCGTCTGCCGCCAGTACACGCGATCCGCTGGACCCGCTTTGTCCCTGCAACCAGGAGGATCGTCTACCCAACGCATCACGCCTGGAGGCCATACATGTCCAACGCCAACGATCTAGACCGCAAGAGCAGCCAACGCAGGACATTCCTGAAGCAGTCCAGCCTGATGGGCAGTGCTGCCCTGGGTGCGCTGGCCTTGCCCGGCGCCGCGCAGGCGGCAGCGGCGGCGGTGCCCGCGAAGTGGGACGACGCCGTCGACGTGCTGGTCATCGGCAGCGGCTTTGCCGGCCTGGCCGCAGCGCTGGAAGCGCGCAGCGCCGGCGCCGAGGTCACGGTGATCGACAAGATGTCGGTCTTCGGCGGCAATTCGATCATCAACGGTGGCGACTTCGCCGCACCGGGCACGCCGATGCAGAAGGACGCCGGCATCACCGACACGCCCGAGCTGATGCTCAAGGACATGTACAAGGCCGGCGGCAACATCAACCACCCGGCGCTGGCCAAGATGGTGGCCGACAAGGCGGCCGAGAGCCTGCAATGGTGCATCGACTTCGTCGGCGCCAAGTTCACGCGCGTCAACTTCCACGGCGGCCATTCGGTCAAGCGCGCGCACCAGACCTACAACCAGTCGGGGTCCGGACTCGTCAACCCGATGCTGGCCAAGTGCCGCGAGTTGGGCGTCAAGCTCGAGAACCGCAGCAAGCTCTTGCGCCTGGTGGCCGACAAGGACGGCCGCGTCGTCGGCGCCGAGCTCAAGCGAGGCTACCGTTTCCCGAATGAACAGACCGGCACGACGGTTTTCGTGCAGGCGCGCCGTGCCGTGATCATGGCCAGCGGCGGCTTCGCGCAGGACGTGGCGCTGCGGCAGATCCAGGATCCGCGCCTGGATGCGCGTTTCACCTCGACCAACCAGCCCGGTGCCACCGGCGAAGCCCTGCTCGCGGCCTGCCAGGCCGGCGCCATGGACGTGCAGATGGACTGGATACAGCTGGGCCCCTGGACCAGCCCCGACGAGAAGGGTTTCGGCTACATCCCGCAGTTCACCGAGCGCGTCGTCGGCTACGGCCTGATGGTCGACCCGGCCACCGGCAAGCGTTTCTTCAAGGAAACCGGCAACCGCAAGGAACGCGCCGATGCCATCATCCTGCTCGACCACCCGGCGGTGATCCTGGCCGACAGCGACACCACGCTCAAACAGGTCGACCCCGGCCAGATGAAGGGCGCGCTGGAGAACGGCGCGCTGAAGAAGTTCGACACCCTGGAAGATCTGGCCCGTGCCTACAACATGCCGGTGCCGGTGTTCGTCGAGCAGGTCAAGGCCTGGAACCGCTACGTCGAGGCCAAGAAGGACCCCGACCTGGGCTGCATGATCTTCCCGGACGCCAAGCCGCAGGTCACCGCCCCGTTCTATGCGACCCGGCTGTGGCCGCGCGTGCACCACACGATGGGCGGGCTGCTGATCAACGACCAGGCGCGCGCCATCGGCTTCGACCTCAAGCCGATGAAGGGCCTGTATGCCTGCGGCGAAGTCACCGGCGGCGTGCACGGTGCCGTGCGCCTGGGCTCGGTGGCGATGGCTGACTGCGTGACCTTTGGTCGCATCGCCGGCCGCAACGCGGCCCTGGACAAGGCCTGACCCCTGGGGGGGGGTGCAAGCCCCCCCCGGCAGCTCGCTCGGGAGAACGAACATGTTGAAGCCGAATGACCACCTCGCACGGGTCTTGGCCACGCTGCTGCTGGCGGTGGCCTGCGGACTTGCGGGCCACGCCGCGGCCGCCACGACCCAGCGTGACCCGGCGGCCGCGGCCAGCGACTGCATCGCCTGCCACGGCGACGCCAAAGTGCTGCCGGCCAAGCACAAGGCCGTCAAGGGCATGAAGTGGGCCGATTGCACGAAGTGCCACGAACCGGGCGACAAGGACGGCTCGCTGGCCGGCAAGATGCCGGCTTCGCACACCCACGCGCTGGCCGGTGAAAGCTGCGCGTCCTGCCACGGCGCCGGCAAGCCCAGCGCCGTGCCGACCGCGCGGTGTGCGACTTGCCACGACCTGGACAAGCTGGTGGCCAGGACCGCGACGCTCAAGCCGAAGAACCCGCACACCTCGCCGCACTACGGCAAGGAACTCGACTGCGACAACTGCCACATCCAGCACGGCAAGTCGGTCAACTTCTGCAACGACTGCCACGAGTTCGATTTCCGCGTGCCCTGACCGCGGGCCGCCGCGGACGGGGCGCGCCGGCTTCGTGCACGGCGTGTCACGGCTCAGGCGTCGAGCAGCAGCGAACCGCGCCGGGCCAGGGCACCGGCGGCCACGAGTTCGCTCACCAGTTGCTCGGCAAATGCAGGCACGCTGCCCTGGGCTCGTCCGAGCGCGTGACAGACCGTTCGGCACAGCTCGACCTCGGTGAACCAGGCCAGAAAGTCGGGCCAGGTCTGCTGCTGTTCCTCGAGCATGTGGTACTTGACGAGCACCTTGATCGCGTGTCGCGTATGGCGCGCCGGGTCGGCGCGGAAGCCATCCAGCCGCCGGCGAGCGCGCTGCAGTGCGCCCGCCGCGTCGGTGAACGGCGCGCCGTGGCCGGGCACGACCCAGCGCGCGTCCAGCGCGGCGATGAGGTCCAGCGTCTGCGCCACGTCGTCGAATGCGGACTCGCCCTCGAGTTCGGGGAAGACGACGCCGAAGCCGTTTTCCCACAGCGCGTCGGCACTCACGAGCACGCCATGGCGGTCGTCGAAGAGCAAGATCGAGTGCGGGTCGTGCCCCGGCGCGGCCAAGGCCCACCAACGGCGGCCGCCGACGTCGAGTGACTGGCCTGGCTGCAGGCAGGCGTCGGCGACGAAACGCTCGCAGCGCTGTCCGGTGGGGCGGTAGCTCAGCACCTGTTCATCCCAGGCCTGGACGGCGGCCCACTGTCCTGGCGGCACGGCAATGGTGCAGCCGAAGGCGCGCTGCACCGCTGCGTTGCCACCGCAGTGGTCGGAGTGCAGGTGCGTGTTGACAATGCCGGCGAGCGGCCTGCCCTGCAGGGCATGGCGCAGCAGCGCAACGGTCTGTGCGCCGTGCAGCACGTGGCTCGAGTCGACGAGCCAGGCACCGCTGTCCTCGTCGTGCAGGAGCACGTTGTTGGACGACAGCCAGCCGCGTTCGAGGATCGTGAGCCCGTGCAGGGCAGGGTCGGGAGCAAGCGGCATCGACGTCAATGGGGTGCGCGGCGGTGATGCATTCTTGCCGATCGGGTCGTCGCGCGCGGGCACCGGACTTGCATGTCACGGCGACTGGCTTGCCCGCGTGGACAGCCGCCTCGCTGCTTGCCGGGGCGCGGCACATCACGCACGCGGACAAGTCAACAACGTGACATATCTGCTTGAATGCGTCTGATTGGCATGCGGGCTTTCGAGGGGTTCTCAGTGCTGCGGCTTCTTGCGACACTGCGACGCTTCGCGGATCCGGGGGAACCCTTCGGCCGCGGCCGCCCCTGCGGAGATCGAAGCATGGCGACAACCGGCGACACACACAGCGCATCCGTCCGATGAGTGAGCTCGAAAACGCCGAAGCCCGAGTCGCCGCCTGGCTGGAACCGCTCGCCGACGAGCAGGCACCCTGCGGCCCCGACCTGGAATACGACAACGACTTCCTGGCCCTCACGCAAGCGGCCGCGGGCAAGCCGGAGTCGCAGTTCGGCCCGGCAGAAGCGCCCGACTGGCCGGCCGTCCTGGCCGGCGCCGAAAGCCTGCTCGATCGTTCGCGAGACCTGCGCATCGCGATTCATTGGCTGCGCGCCGGATTGCGCCTGCACGGCATCCGTTTCCTGCCCCAGGGGCTGCGGCTGCTCATCGGCCTGATGCAGGGGATGTGGGAGCACCTGCACCCGCTGCCTGACCCCGACGACGGCGATCCCTACGGCCGCGTCAATGCACTGACGCTGTTGCGCGAGCCGACCGTGGTGATGGCCGACCTGCGCGCCGCGCGCGTCGTGCAGGACCGTGCCATCGGCGACATCGACGTGCGCGCGATCGAACTCGCCAGCAACCTGGGCCAGCCGATCGGCAGCGAAACCGTGCTCGGCCTGGACCCGGTGCGGCGCATGATCGCGGCTGCCGTGGAGCGTGCACCGGACATCCGCACCGCGGCCCACGAGTCGGTGGCTCTGGTGCAGGAGCTCGCCGCCGTGGCGAGCCAGCGCCTGGGTTCCGACGCACCCGACTTGAAACCGGCGCTGGTGCTGCTCAAGGCCCTGGCCGCTGCGATGCCGGTAGATGCCGCCGAAGCCGCAGAGGCAGCCGCCGCGGCCGGCGCCGGCGACGATGCACCCGCCGGCAAACGCAGCCTGACCGGCGCCGTGACGAACCGTGACGACGCGCTGCGCGCCATCGACATGGTGTGCGAGTACCTCGAACGCGCCGAGCCCACGAACCCTGCGCCGCTGTTCCTGCGCCGCGCACGGCAACTCGTCAACCACAGTTTCCTGCAACTCATGAAGGAGCTGGCGCCGGATGCATTGTCCGAAGTGGCGCGCAGCGTGGGCGTCGATCCCGACAGCGTCGAAATGCCGCCAGGGCCTTGACGAACCGGTCCAGTTGCAGGACAACCCAGCCTTTCCTCCCCACCCGTCGCCCCCCAGGAGCACCGCATGAGCAGCAGCCAGAAATTCATCGCCCGCAATCGCGCCCCGCGGGTCCAGATCGAATACGACGTCGAGGTCTATGGCGCCGAGAAAAAGGTGCAGTTGCCATTCGTGATGGGCGTCATGGCCGACCTGTCGGGCAAGCCCGCCGACCCGCTGGCACCGGTGCAGGACCGCAAGTTCCTGGAGGTGGACGTCGACAATTTCGACGCGCGCATGAAGGCCATGAAGCCGCGCGTGGCGTTCGCGGTGCCGAATTCGCTCACCGGCGAAGGCAACCTCAGTGTCGACATCACCTTCGACAGCATGGACGACTTCTCGCCCGAGGCCGTTGCACGCAAGGTCGACTCCTTGAGCAAGCTGCTGGACGCGCGCCAGCAGCTGCAGAACCTGGTCACCTACATGGACGGCAAGGGTGGCGCCGAGGAATTGATCGGCAAGCTGATGAACGATCCGGCGCTGCTGGCAACGCTGGCCAGTTCGGCCAAGCCGACAGACGCCTGAAACCCGCCCGTTCCCGCACACCGAATCACAGGAGTCGTTAAATGGCAGAAGCCCAAGCCTCAGCAGCCCTAGCCGGCGTCGCGATGGAAGGCAGCGACCTGGCGTCGCTGCTGCAGAAGGAGTTCAAGCCCAAGTCCGATGACGCCAAGAGCGCCGTCGAGCAGGCGGTGCAGACGCTGGCCCAGCAGGCGCTGGCGCAGACACAGCTGATCGGCAGCGATGTCGTGGCTTCGATCGAAGCCATGATCGCCGCCATCGACAAGAAGCTGTCGGAGCAGATCAACCAGATCATTCACCACGAAGACTTCCAGAAGCTCGAAGGCGCCTGGCGTGGCCTGCACTACATCGTCAACAACACCGAGACCGACGAGCAGCTGAAGATCCGCGTCATGAACGTCTCCAAGGCGGAGCTGGGCAAGACGCTGAAGCGCTACAAGGGCACGAGCTGGGACCAGAGCCCGATCTTCAAGAAGGTCTACTCCGAGGAATTCAGCCAGTTCGGCGGCCAGCCCTTCGGCGCCATCGTCGGTGACTACCACTTCGACCAGAGCGCGCCCGACGTCGAACTGCTCGCCGAGATGGCCAAGATCGCGGCCGCGGCGCATGCGCCCTTCATCGCCGGCGCGTCGCCGACGCTGATGCAGATGGACTCCTGGCAGGAACTGGCCAACCCGCGCGACCTGACCAAGATCTTCACGACACCGGAGTACGCGGCCTGGCGCTCGCTGCGCGAGTCCGAGGACTCCAAGTACATCGGCCTGGCGATGCCGCGCTTCCTGTCGCGCCTGCCGTATGGCGCCAAGACCAACCCGGTGGAAGCCTTCAACTTCGAGGAAGACACCGGTTCGGCCGACCACAGCAAGTACACCTGGGCCAACGCCGCCTACGCGATGGCGACCAACATCAACCGCTCGTTCAAGGAGTACGGCTGGTGCACCCGCATCCGTGGCATCGAATCGGGCGGCGCGGTGCAGAACCTGCCGACGCACAGCTTCCCCACCGACGACGGCGGCGTCGACATGAAGTGCCCGACCGAGATCGCCATCGAAGACCGGCGCGAGGCCGAGCTCGCCAAGAACGGCTTCATGCCGCTGGTGCACCGCAAGAACAGCGACTTCGCCGCCTTCATCGGCGCGCAGTCGCTGCACAAGCCCGCCGAATACGACGACCCCGACGCCACCGCCAACGCCAACCTGGCGGCCCGCCTGCCCTACCTGTTCGCTACCTGCCGCTTTGCGCACTACCTGAAGTGCATCGTGCGCGACAAGATCGGCTCGTTCAAGGAGCGCGACGAAGTGCAGCGCTGGCTGGCGAAGTGGATCTCCCAATACGTCGACGGCGATCCGGCGCGTTCGTCGGAAACCTACAAGGCCAGCCACCCGCTGGCGGCGGCCGAGGTGGTGGTCGAGGAAGACCCTGCCAACCCGGGCTACTACAGCTCGAAGTTCTTCCTGCGGCCGCACTACCAGCTGGAGGGCCTGACGGTGTCGCTGCGACTGGTGTCCAAGCTGCCTTCTGCCAAGGCGGCCTGACGGCGGCCATTGCGCAATGGGGCCATTCATCCACTTCCCAAGCTGGCTGCGCAGCGAGGGGCGCCCGTGATCCGGGTGTTGAACGCAGTTTGCATCAACGCCCGCGTATGGGCATTTAGGAGCGCTTCATGGCTGTAGACATGTACCTGAAGATCGAAACGATCGACGGCGAGACCACCGACAAGGAAATGTCGAAGGTGAAGGCCTGTGACATCCTGGCCTGGAGCTGGGGCATCAGCAACAGCGGCACCGCGCACATGGGCGGCGGCGCCGGCGCCGGCAAGGCCAATTTCCAGGACATCTCGGTCACCAAATACGTCGACTCGGCGTCGAACGCGCTGTTGCTCGGGTGCGCCACCGGCGAACACTTCTCCAAGGCCACGCTCACCGTGCGCAAGGCCGGCAAGACGCAGATCAAGTACATCGAGATCGAAATGGACGAAGTGCTGATCAGCTCGGTGAGCACGGGCGGCTCGGGGGGCGAAGACCGGCTGACGGAAAACGTCTCGCTCAACTTCGCGAAGATCAAGTTCAGCTACTACCCGCAGAAGCCCGACGGCACGGCCGGCGACGCCAAGCCGATGACCTACAACATCGCCGAGAACACGGTCGAGGGCTGACCCGCCCCACGCCGCAGCCGTGTGATGCCGGAGACGGCAGCGCGCGCCCGCCCGGGCGCCGCTGCCGGACTCCACCGTTCCGCCACCCGAGGGAAGAGCCGTGGCCCGATCCGACATGTTCTTCAAGGCCACCGGGCAGCGTTCCGGCGAGATCGTTGGCGAGTCCAACGACAAACATTTCGCGAGGCAGATCGACGTCGTCGGCTGGAGCTGGGGCATGAGCACGCCGACCGCCGTCGGCGGCGAGCGCACGGGACGCACGCTGATGCGCGAAGTCAAGCTCGTCAAGCGCGTCGACAAGGCGTCCACGGCGCTGATGTCGGTGATGAGGAACAACGAGTTGCTGTCCACCGCCGTGCTGTCGGTGCGCAAGTCCGGTGGGCAGCCGGGGGCCTTGCCGTATTTCGTGATGACGCTGACCGACGCACGCGTCATCGGCTACGAGGTGGAATCCGACCGCTCCGAGGACGGTGCGCCGGTGCTCACCGAGCACGTCTCGCTCGCCTTCAAGGAGGTGACCATCGACCACGCCGTGCAAAGCGAAACCGGAGGCAGTCTCGGCGCATCCAGCTTCACGGGCCAATCCGCCCCGGTCTGACTGGAGTCCCGATGACCCACCCCACCGCTGCCGAACAGGCCCTGAAGGAGGGCGATGCGCTGCGCGCCCTCAAGCTGCTGACCGACGAGGTGCGCTCGTCGCCGCAGGACGCCAAGAAGCGCGTCTTCATGTTCCAGCTGCTCTGCGTGCTGGGGCAGTGGGAGCGGGCCCTGAATCAGCTCAACGTGGCCTTCGAACTGGACGCGTCGACGCTGCCGATGGTGCAGACCTATCGCGAGGCGATTGCCTGCGAGACCTTGCGCCTGCAGGTTTTCGCCGGGCAGAAGGCGCCGATGCTGTTCGGCGAACCCGAGACCTGGATCGCGCTGCTCATCGAGGCGCTGCTGCGCGAAGGCCGCGGCGAAGCCGACGCCGCACGGCAGTTGCGCGAGCAGGGCCTGGAGCAGGCCCCGGCCACCGCAGGCATTGCCGACGGCCAGCCCTTCGCGTGGATCGCCGACGCCGACACGCGGCTCGGGCCGACCATCGAAGCCGTCATCAACGGCCGCTATTACTGGCTGCCCTGGAACCGCCTGGCCAAGGTCGACATCGATCCGCCCGAGGACCTGCGCGACGCGGTCTGGATGCCGGCGCACTTCGAGTTCACCAACGGCGGCGACATCGTCGGCCTGATTCCGACGCGTTATCCGGACACCGTGCTGGCCCAGGGCGATGCGCTGGCCCTGTCGCGGCAGACGGACTGGCGCGAGACAACGCCCGGCGTCTACATCGGCCTCGGACAGCGCCTGATCACCACCGACAACGCCGAGTTCCCGCTCATGGACCTGCGCTCGGTGGTGCTCGAATCGGCCGCCGGCTGATCGCGGCGCGCGCGGCGACCCATGGCCAACCTGCGCGCCCAGGACCGCCTGCAACCGGCTCTGCTGGACCGCCTCACGGACGACGCACCGGAATCGGCCATCGAGGCGGTCGACGTCCGCGTCATCAACCGCAACCGCTTGCGCGAGCTCGTGCTGCGCGACCTGGCCTGGCTGTTCAACGCCACCGCGCCGGGGGCGTCGTCGGTGGACTGGTCGAGCGCCGCACACGCGCGCAAGTCGGTGCTGAACTACGGGCTGCCGGCATTGTCTGGGCAGACCGCGTCGACGATCGACCCGCTGGTGCTGCAGGCGCGCGTGAAGCAGGCCATCCTGGACCACGAGCCGCGCATCCTGCCCGCCACGCTGACGGTCGAGGCCGTGGTCACCGAAGCGCAGATGGACCACCACAACCAGATCGGCTTTCGCATCAGTGGCCAGCTCTGGGCCCAGCCGGTGCCGCTGGAATTGCTGCTGCACACCGACATCGATCTCGAGACCGGCCGCGTCGCGGTGCGCGAGCTGGACCGCTGAGAACACGCACTGAGCCCGATGGACCCCCGGCTGCTGCGCTACTACAACGAGGAACTGCGGCATCTGCGCGAGATGGGCGCCGAGTTCGCGCAGCAGTTCCCCAAGATTGCCGCCCGCCTGGGCATGGAAGGGCTGGAGGTCACCGACCCCTACGTCGAACGGCTGCTGGAAGGCTTCGCGTTTCTGGCCGGGCGCATTCAGCTCAAGCTCGACGCCGAGTTTCCCCGCTTCACGCAGCGGCTGCTGGAGATCGTCTACCCGCAGTTCCTGGCGCCGACGCCGGCCATGCTGATCGCCCAGGTGCACCCCGACCTCGCCGACCCCAGCCTGGCCGCCGGTCTGAAACTGCCGCGCGGCAGCGTCATGAACAGCCAGGCCGGCAAGGCCGGCGCCACGAGTTGCGAGTTCCGCACCGCGCACGAGCTGACGATGTGGCCGCTGGAGCTGACGCAGGTCGAGTACTTCACCCACGCCGCCGACCTGCCGATGGCCGCCGTGCCCGAATGGCGCAAGTACCGCGCCGGGCTGCGCCTGCGGCTGCGCACCACGGGCGGGCTCGACTTCTCCCAGCTGGCGCTGGCGGACCTGCGGCTGCATTTCGCGGGCATCGACGACGTCGCATTGCGCCTGCACGAGCTGGTCTGCGGACACACGCTGGGCGTGCTGCTGCTGCCGACGCGCCGGCCGGCGGCCTGGCACGAGGCGGTGGACAGCGACTGCGTCGAGCCGGTCGGCTTCGAAGACGATCAGGCCCTGCTGCCGCAGACGCTGCACGGCTTCGAGGGCTACCGGCTGCTGCAGGAGTATTTCGCGTTCCCGCCGCGTTTCCTGTTCTTCGACCTCTGCGGCATCGGCAGCACGCTGCGCGAGCGCGGTGGCAGCGAGGTCGACATCGTGATCCTCTTCACGCGCGCCGACAACGCCCTGCTGCAATCGGTGGATGCGGGCAGCCTGGCGCTGAACTGCGTGCCGGCGATCAACCTGCTCGACAAGCGCTGCGACCGCATCCACGTCGCGCCCGACAGCGCCGAGTTCCACGTCGTGCCCGACCGCACGCGGCCGATGGACTACGAAGTGCACTCGATCACCGAAGTGCTGGGCTACGGCACCGGGGTCAAGAACGAGTGGCGCTTCCTGCCCTTCTACAACGCCTTCCACACCGAAGACCGCGGCCACGACGCCTACTATTCGGTGCAGCGCGAGCCGCGGCTGCTGTCGCAGGCGCAGCAGCGCGACGGGCCGCGCACGTCGTACATCGGCACCGAGGTCTTCCTGTCGGTGGTCGACGCGCACGAAGCGCCGTTCCCGGCCGACCTGCGCCAGATCAGCGTGCGCGCGCTGTGCACCAACCGCGACCTGCCGGTGCTGATGCCGGTGGGCAGCGCCAAAGGCGACCTCAGCCTGGCGCAGACCGCGCCGGTGAAGTCGGTCAGCGTCATCAAGGGCCCGTCGCGCCCGATGGCGGCCAACCGCGAAGGCAGGCTGGCCTGGAAACTGATCAACCAGCTGTCGCTGAACCACCTGTCGCTGACCGACACCGATGCCGACAAGGGCGCGGCGGCGCTGCGCGAGATCGTCCGCCTGTATGCGCCGTCGGGCGACGCCGGTGCGCAGCGCCAGATCGATGGCCTGAGGTCGGTGCAGATGCAGCCCGTGGTGCGCCGCCTGCCGATGCCGGGGCCCATCACTTTCGGTCGCGGCGTCGAGATCCAGATCGAAGTCGACGACCTGGCCTTCGAAGGCGCCAGCGCGTTCCTGCTCGGCAGCGTGCTCGAACGTTTCGTGGCCCGCCATGTGTCGATCAACGGTTTCACCCAGATGCGGCTGCATTCTCACGGCCGCGGCGACATCCTGATCGGGAGGCCGCGATGCGGGACGCGCCCGATCATGTGACCCCGGCCACCGCGGCCGGCGTGTTTCGTGCCATCGCCGACGAACCGCACCGCTGGGACTTCTACCAGGCGATGCGCGTGATCGACGCCCGCCATCCCGACAAGCCGCGCCTGGGCACCGCACGCCGGCCGGTCGACGAGCCGGTGCGCCTGGGACAAGTGCCGGACTTGTCTTTCGCCCCTGCCAGCATTGCCGGCCTGAACCCGGCCGACCGCAGCGGGCGGCCGCGACTCGAAGTGCGCTTCTTCGGTCTCTTCGGCCCCAACGGTCCCCTGCCTTTGCACATGACGGCCTACGCGCGCGAGCGCAAGCTGCACAAGGGCGACGAGACCCTGGTCCGCTTCGCCGACATCTTTCACCACCGGCTGCTGCTGCTGTTCTACCGGGCCTGGGCGCAGGCGCGCCCGACGGTCAGCCTGGACCGCCCGGACGACGACCGTTTCGCCGCCTACGTGGGATCGTTGATCGGCGTCGGCGGCGCCGAATGGCGGGCCCGGGGCGCCGCGCCCGACCACGCCCGCCTGGCATTCGCCGGCGTGCTGTCGCGCCAGGTGCGCAATGCCGACGGGCTGGCGCTGCTGCTGTCCGACTATCTGGGCAAGCAGGCGCGGGTGGAGCAGTTCGTCGGCCGCTGGATGCCCCTGCCCGAAGCCGAGCGCACGCGCATCGGCCGCCGCGGCGTGTCGCGCCGCCGATCGACGTCGCAGCTCGGGGCCACGGCCGTGCTCGGGCGCAAGGTGTTCGACCGCCAGCATCACTTTCGCATCCACATCGGGCCGCTGGACCTGCCGGCTTTCGAGGCGCTGCTGCCGGTGGGCAACGCGCTGCCCGCCCTGCAGGCACTGGTCAAGCTTTACGCCGGCCTGGAATACGGCTGGGACCTGCGCCTGGAACTCGACCGGCCCCAGGTGCCGGCGTGCCAGCCCGGACGCTACGGCCGGCTGGGCTGGACCACCTGGCTGGGCGCGCCGCGCGGCCAGCAGACGCCGGCACTGACTCTAGATCCCAAGACAACGCACCCCTGAAAGGACGTCCCATGGCGGAGATCAACCGCGTCACCCTCTTCGGCAAGCTCAACCAGCCGACCTACAAGTCCGTCGAAGGCGCAACGGTGTTCTGCAAGCTGCGCGGCAACCCCTACGTCGAGCTCGAGCACTGGCTCGCGCAGGTGCTGCAGAGTGGCGACTCCGACTGGCATCGTGTCATCAAGCATTACCAGCTCGACATGTCGGCGTTGGCCAAGGACCTCACGACCGCGCTCGACCGCCTGCCGCGCGGCGCGACCAGCATCTCCGGCATTGCCGAGAACATCGCCGACGCCATCGAGCGCGGCTGGGTCTACGGCACGCTGCTGTACGGAGACAACGTCGTGCGCAGCGGCTACATGCTGGTCGGGATGTTGAAGACGAAGAACCTGCGCAACGCGCTCGTCGCCATCAGCCGCCAATTCGAGAAGTTGAAGGTCGACGACGTCTCCGATGCCCTGCTCAAGTTGATCGCCGGTTCGCCCGAGGACGGGCAGGGTGCCAGCGACGGTTCTTCGGGTGCGGCCGGCGGCGCCGCGCCGGGCGAAGCCAGCGGTGCCATCGCCCCGGCCGCGATGGGCAAGCAGGAGGCGCTGAAGAAGTTCACCGTCGACCTCACCGAACAGGCGCGCAGCGGCAAGATGGACCCCATCGTCGGCCGCGACGACGAGATCCGCCAGGTCGTCGACATCCTGATGCGCCGGCGCCAGAACAACCCGATCCTGGTTGGCGAGGCGGGTGTCGGCAAGACCGCGGTGGTCGAAGGCTTCGCGCAGCGCATCGCGCGCGGCGACGTGCCGCCGAGCCTGAAAGACGTGGAACTGCGCGCGCTCGACGTCGGCCTGCTGCAGGCCGGCGCCAGCATGAAGGGCGAATTCGAACAACGGCTGCGCAGCGTCATCGACGAAGTGCAGGGCAGCCCGAAGCCGATCATCCTGTTCATCGACGAGACCCACACCCTGGTCGGCGCCGGCGGTGCCGCCGGCACCGGCGACGCGGCCAACCTGCTGAAACCCGCGCTGGCGCGCGGCACGCTGCGCACCATCGGCGCCACCACCTTCGCCGAATACAAGAAGCACATCGAGAAGGACCCGGCGCTGACGCGGCGCTTCCAGACCGTGCAGGTCGACGAGCCCGACGAGCCCAAGGCCATCCTGATGATGCGCGGCGTGGCCAGCACGATGGAGAAGCACCACCAGGTGCAGATCCTCGACGAGGCGCTGGAAGCGGCCGTCCGGCTGAGCCACCGCTACATCCCGGCGCGCCAGCTGCCCGACAAGAGCGTGAGCCTGCTCGACACCGCCTGCGCACGCGTCGCGGTGAGCCTGCATGCCACGCCGGCCGAAGTGGACGACTCGCGCAAGCGCATCGAGGCGCTGGAGACCGAGCTCGGCATCATCGCGCGCGAAAAGGCCATCGGCATCGACATCGGCAAACGCGAGGCCGAGGCCAACGAGTTGCTCGCTGCCGAGCGCACCCGCCTGGCCGAGCTGGATGCGCGCTGGAACAGCGAGCGCGAGCTCGTCGACCAGCTGCTCGAGCTGCGTGCCAAGCTGCGCGACGGCATCCGCCCCGTGGAAGGCACGGGCAGCAAGCTCGAGGCCGACGCGGCGCAGACCGCCGCGGCCGAAGGCCTGACCGACGCCGACCGCGAAGCTGAACGCGTGGCCCAGCTCGCGCAGCTGAAGGAAGTGCAGGACAAGCTCAGCGCCTTGCAGGGCGAGAACCCGCTGATCCTGCCCACCGTGGACTACCAGGCCGTGGCCGCGGTGGTCGGTGACTGGACCGGCATCCCGGTCGGCCGCATGGCCCGCAACGAGATCGAGACCATCCTGAAGGTGGCCGACAGCCTGGCCCAGCGCGTCATCGGCCAGGACCATGCGATGCACATGATCGCCAAGCGCATCCAGACCTCGCGCGCCGGCCTGGACAACCCCAGCAAGCCGATCGGCGTGTTCATGCTCGCCGGCACTTCCGGCGTCGGCAAGACCGAGACCGCACTGGCGCTGGCCGAGGCGCTGTACGGCGGCGAGCAGAACCTCATCACCATCAACATGAGCGAATACCAGGAGGCGCACACGGTGAGCACGCTGAAGGGCGCGCCTCCGGGCTACGTCGGATACGGCGAAGGCGGCGTGCTGACCGAAGCCGTGCGCCGCAAGCCCTACAGCGTGGTGCTGCTCGACGAGGTGGAAAAGGCCCACCCCGACGTGCACGAGATGTTCTTCCAGGTCTTCGACAAGGGCTACATGGAAGACGGCGAAGGGCGTTTCATCGACTTCAAGAACACGCTCATCCTGCTCACCACCAACGCCGGCACCGAACTGATCGCCAGCCTGTGCAAGGACCCCGACCTGATGCCCGACCCCGAGGGCATGGCCAAGGCGCTGCGCGAACCGCTGTTGAAGATCTTCCCGCCGGCACTGCTGGGCAGGCTGGTGGCGATACCGTATTACCCACTGTCCGACGAGATGCTGGGCAAGATCGTCAAGCTGCAGCTCAACCGCATCAAGAAGCGCGTCGAGGCGCGCTACAAGATTCCGTTCGAGTACGGCGAGGACGTGGTCAAGCTGGTCGTCTCGCGCTGCACCGAAAGCGAATCGGGCGGCCGCATGATCGACGCGATCCTGACCAACACCATGCTGCCCGACATCAGCCGCGAGTTCCTGACACGGATGATGGAAGGCAACGAGATCAAGCAGGTCAACGTCGCCACGGCGGACGGCGGCTTCGCGTACCGCTTCGACTAGGAACGGGCCACTGGTGTGACCCCGAGGTGATCTTCAAACGACAACGCTGGAGGTGGCGATGGCCGCGAAGTGCAGTGGAATCCCCGGTGCCGTGTGCTCGAACAACGTGCCGTTCCGAGTCCACAAGGACGCGATCGAGACCGACACCGGGCGCATCGACTGCGACCTCAGCGCCGCGCTCGGCGAACTCGGGACCGTGCTGCCGGCCGACGCGCAGGTCACCCGCACGCTGGCGGACCTCGAGATCTTCAGCCTGTGCGACGACTGCTGGACGAAGCTGGACGCCAAGTGGGGCAAGGGCGTGTACATGCCGATCCCTGCGCGCGCCATTGTCGACGGCATGTTCTTCCACACCAGCATGGCCGACTACAAAGGTGCGGGTGACGGCCTCAACATGACCAAGATCAAGAGCACCGTCGTGCACGAGATGATCCACTGGACGGTGGCCCCGACGACCTCGGGTTTCCAGAACACGGGCGAAACCGGCCATGGCATCGACGCCACCAAGTGGGACGAATGCATGACCGACTATCTGGCCCTGACCACCTACAAGAAGCTCAACTGGGGCGACTACGAAACCGGCTACAACAACCTGTCGCAGTTCATCGACGTCGGCATCGGCCTGCTCAAGGCCACCCCCGGTTTCAAGAAGGCCGCCGTGACGGACACCCTGAAGAAGTGTTTTCCGGAAGTCGCGGCGGAGACGGATTTCACCAAGCTCGTCGAAGGCATCCGCAAGCCGCTGTTCGAGAAACTGGCGCTGAGATACGTCAAGGACAACGCCAAGCAGAAGGTCCCGACCGACCCCGTCGGTTTCGTCGACTTCATGAAGGCGATCTTCCCCACCAACCTGGGCGGCAAGCTCGGGGGCTACGGCGCCAAGGTGTTCTGAGGCGGGGCGAAGTGCAAGAGGCCAGAACGTGATCAAGTACTCCAACCTGGGCGCTGACCTGCAACTCAACGAGATCGTGTTCGCGGGCAGCCACGATGCCGCCATCACGAGCGGGGCAGACAACGCCCAGACCCAGTCGCTGGACATCCTCGGCCAGGCGCAGGCGGGGGTGCGCTTCTTCGACATCCGCATCGGGGCGGCGACGGTTGCCGGGCCGGGGGGCCAGAAGGGCGTGGAGCTCCGCGCCTTCCACGCGCAGTCGCTGGACAAGGACCAGAAGACCCGCTTCTCGACCGATCTCGGGCGCAACGTCACGGTCGAGCGCAACAAGCTCAAGCACGAAAGCATGGGCGAGGCCTGGGGCCTGGGCTTGAGCAAGATCCTGCAGGACGCGAAGTCCTTCGTCGAAAGTGCCGACGGCCGCGACGAGTTCCTGATCCTGAAGTTCGACAAGTGCAGCAACTGGCCGCTCATCGCCGAAGCCTGCCGGACCGTGCTCGGCAACCGGATCTTCTCGACCGCGGGCAACGTCAACACGATGAAGTTGAGCGACCTGGCGGGCCAGGTCATCTGCGCCTTCATGACCCCCGGCTACAGCACGCTGAAGCTCGCCAGCCAGCGCGCGGGCATCACCCACATCAAGAACCTTTACAAGCCGCCGGACGGCTACGACCCCGACTTCGACGGCATCCAGTACTGGGGTGCCGGTGGAACGAAGATCAACAACAAGGGCTTCGAGGCCAAGATCCAGGAGAACATCGAGACCCAGAAGAAGCTGCTGAAGGATGCCTCCACCGGCGTGCAGGCCAAGATGAAGGGCGTCATCAGGAAGAAGGTGAAGACGCCGGGGTGTGCTGCGGCGGACCCGAACGCGGTGGGCATGATGTACTGGACGACCACGGGCGTCTTCAAGAGCATCAAGCAGCGCAACGACCTGATGTGGGACAAGGACCACATCGGCGGCCTGGACACCATCTGGACCAGCGGCTTCCAGGACTACATCAGCAATGCCCTTCCCGGCAATGTCGACGAGATGTCCTTCTCGTCCGGCGGCACGCTGAAGCTGTTCATGCCGAACATCGTGATGATCGACTTCGCCAACGCGCACAAGTGCGACCACATCTACGGCCTGAACACGATGGCCGGGGTCAAGCTGGTCGAGGTGTGCCGAAAACTCGACATCCATGGCGGCAGGAACGGTTGACGAACCTGGCGGCGGGTGATCTCTGAGGAGTGTCGGTATGACCAAGTTCAAGGTGACAGATGCATCACGGTCGGCCGGCTATCACGGCCAGAAGCTGCAGTGGGTCGTGTGCAGCGACTTCGGCGGCGACGAGATCCTGACCGTGACCGTGATCCTGAACAACCCACCGCGGAACACCTTCTACGACAAGCACGTGCTGCGCAAGGACGAGAACCCGGTGGAGATCCTGCTGCTGCGGAATTCGGCCGCGCCCTACAAGCAGGTCTATGTCAAGGACGGCAAGGGCGACTACGTCTACTTCATGACGAAGAAGGGCAAGAAGGAAAAGAAGCAGAAGGAAATCGACAACCCTTTGTTCAGGCCCGAACTGGCCAACACGGCCGAAGGCATGGGCATCAAGAGCACGGGCGCGCCGGCCAGCACGGTGATCTCGCTCAAGGGGCTCGACTTCAACCAGATGATCTTCGACTTCGCCAAGGCCCTGGTGCATGCCAAGCGCGAGGGCAAGTTCGCGGCCAAGAACACGCAGGAAGAAGTCACCATCGTGCTCAGCAAGGCCGAGTCCGTGATCACCGTTTCCGGCACCGGTTCGGTCAGCAAGGGCCGGTCGCTGGTGGTCGGCGGCGAATGGACGGGCGGCGACGACGACGAGATCGCTTTCGAGGTCAACCACTGCGACGGCGTCGGCGACGAGTGAGCATCAAGCCCGATGTCTGGGCACTGCACAGCAGGATCGCGCTGCGCTCCTACGACCCCGGCGTCTACGAGGAGGTCTGCCGCGAGCTCTGCGGCATCGGCGAACTCGACTATGCCGACGGCATCTTCAAGCGCTGGTTGAACGTGGACCCGGGCAATCCGCGTGCGCGGCATCTGCGCGCTGCCTTGCTCGGGCGCGACGTCCCCGAACGCTGTTCCGAGAGTTTCGTCGTGCACGAGTTCGACACTTTTTCGCACTCGTTCGACGAGGTCCTGCAGGGCCTGGAGTATCGGGCGCCGGCCCTGGTGGCGGCGGCGCTCGACGACGAGCTGCCGGGCACCGGCGCGACGCTGGAGGTGCTCGACGCGGGCTGCGGCACCGGCCTGTGCGGTCCGCTGCTGCGGCGCCGGGCGCGCCGCCTGGTCGGTGTCGATCTCGCCGGCGGCATGCTCACCAAGGCGCACCACCGCGGCGTCTACGACGAACTCGTGCAGTCGGAACTGACGTCCTACATGCAGGCGCATCCGGGTGAGTTCGACGCCGTCGTCGCCAGCGACGTGCTGGTCTACTTCGGCGCCCTGGAGTCGGTCTTCGCTGCCATCGCGCAGGCGCTCAAGCCCGCTGGCGCCTTGGTCGTCACCGTCGAGCTGCTGCCCGCCGAGGCGGCCGCAGGCTATCGCCTGAACAGTTCGGGTCGCTACAGCCACACCGAAGCCTATCTGGGACGCCTGAGTTCTTCGTTCGGCCTGCAGACGCGATCGCTGGCGACCGAGGTGCTGCGCCTGGAGGGCGGGGCGCCGGTACACGGCCTGGTGGTGCGAGCCCGGCGTTGCGGGGTGGCCTGATGGAGCCGGCCGCAGGCGCGGATCACAATCGGCGTTGCATCCCGCCGATCGGTGTCCGTGCCATGACCCATCTCCTCGACTCGCCGGCCCGCGCCTCCCTCACGTTGGCCATTGCTGCCGCGCTGGCCGCCTGCGGCGGCGGCGAAGTCAGCGAGCCGGTTGGCGCCGCGGCCACACAGCGGTCGCTGTCGGCGACCACGGCGGCGGCTGTCGCGAGCGCCGCCGTGCCGCTGGCACGGCCCGACCAGGCGCCGGCCGCCGACGACTCCAGTCCGGGCACGCTGCGTGACGTGACCCCGCTGGGCACGGTGTCGGCCCACGACGTGGCGCAGGCCGTGATCGGCACCCGGGTGCCCGCGATCGCGCCGGTCTACGACGTCGACACCTTCCGCGTGACCTACATGACCACCGACGGGTTGGGTCTGCCGATCCTCGCCTCCGGTCTGCTGGCGCTGCCGAAGAAGGCCGCCGGCGCGCCGAGCCCGGTGATCAGCTACCAGCACGGCACGGTCTACCTGGACGCCGAGGCGCCGAGCAACAACGCCACCGCCGGCGAGCCGCCGGTCGTCCTGGCGTCGCTGGGCTACATCGTCGTCGCCGCAGACTACGTCGGCTACGGCGCCTCCAAGGGCGCGCCGCACCCCTACCTGCTGTCGGCACCGACGGCGGCCGCGGTCGTCGACATGCTGTCGGCCGCACGCAGCCACGCGCTGCGCAGCGGCCTGCTGCCGAACGGGCAGCTGTTCCTCGTCGGCTACTCCGAAGGCGGCTACGCCACCGCTGCCGCACACCGCGCGCTGCAGGCCGCCGGCGGCGAGATCGCCGGCGCCGTCGTCGGCAGTGCGCCGGGCGCCGGCCCGCTCGACGTCGGTGCCATGTTCGACGAGCTGCTGCGCCGCGTGCGCAGCGAGAACCGCCTGCTGGCGTGGCTCGTCGACCCCGACCTGCTGCAGAACCTCGGCGCTGCGCTGCGCCGCCAGGTCCGCGACGAGCTGTTGAAGAGGCTGCTGCCCGAAGAAACCGACGTCGTGTTCCAGACCACCTTCATCGACAACTTCCTCGCCAACGACCGCGGCGCGATCAACCGCGACAGCGACGTGCACGACTGGCGGCCGGCGACGGCGGTGCGGCTGTTCCATGGCCGCGACGACCAGTCGGTGCCGTTCGTCGGTTCCGAGCATGCGCTGCAGGCGATGCTGGCGCGCGGGGCCCCCGACGTGCAGCTGGCGGAATGCCCGCTCGTGCCGTCGGCCCACCTGTCGTGCGTCACGCCGTACTGGGTCCACATCCTGTCGCAGATGGCGCCGGTGGCGCGCGACCTGTAGCGC